>JAPLIW010000087.1 GCA_026388915.1 Deltaproteobacteria bacterium | reverse complement strand
ATCGGCTACGGGCTGATCGTCTCCCTGGGGCTGCATCTGATTGTGAATCCTTTCACTAAGCCGGAACCGGAAGAACATCTGAACAGAATTTTCGGTAAACGACAGGGAGTGTGAGGAGATCGGTAGGGGCGACCGGCCGGTCGCCCTTATCCATTTCGGAATCTGCAGGGCGGGTTTGAAACCCGCCCCTACCCTGAACTGGTTAAAGAAGGTGCTTTATGAACGTGGGGACTCTATTCACAAAGGCGGCCCGCAGCTTTCCCCAAGGGCTGGCCATTGCCTACGGCGAGAAGGAATGGACCTACCGGGAGGCCAATGAACGGGTCAACCGGCTGGCCAATGCCCTTCGGGGTTTAGGGATTCAGAAGGGCTCCAATGTGGCTATTCTTCTCCATAATTGCCCGGAGTTCCTGGAGACCCTTTTTGCCTGCTTCAAGGCCGGTATCGGGGCTGTCCCCATCAATTTTCGTCTTCATCCGAAAGAGTGCAGTTTCATCATCGATAACTCCGAAGCCCAGGCCGTAGTCCTGGGGGAAGACTTCCGGGATTCCCTCTATACCCTCAAGAGAGAGATGCCCAGAGTCAAGCATTACATCTCCACCGTTGAACCTCTGGAAGGAATGCTCCGCTATGAGGCTTTGATCAAAGATCAACCCTCTACCTTCGCCGACGAAGAAGTCGAAAGAGATCACCTGGCGTGGCTGTTTTATACCTCCGGAACGACCGGCAGGCCCAAAGGAGCGATGCTTACCCATCATAACCTGATGATCATGACCATGAATTTCTATGCCGATATGTGTTCTTTAGGCCCGGAAGATGCAATCCTCCATGCCGCCCCCCTAAGCCACGGGAGCGGTCTCTACTGCCTCCCCAATGTGGCCAAGGGGGCTGCCAATATCATTCTGGCATCCAAGGCTTTCGAACCCAGAATCGTTTTTGAAACCATCCAGAGAAGAAGAGTGACTAACATCTTCATGGCTCCAGCCATGATCAAACGTCTGATCCTTTCCCCGGAAATTGACCGTCATGACTTCAGCAGCCTCAAATGTATCAATTACGGCGGGGCCCCCATCCTGGTGGAAGATCTAAAGGCCGCGGTAAAAAAAATGGGCCAGGTCTTCGTTCAGCTCTTTGGACAGGCCGAGGCCCCCATGACCATCTCGTACCTCCGGAAGGAAGAGCATCTCCTGGAGGGAACGGAAGAACAGATGAGGCGGTTGACCTCGGCGGGGATTCCCCGGACTGATTTGGAAGTGAAGATCGTGGATGATATGGACGGGGATCTTCCGCCGGGGAAGATGGGGGAGATCGTAGTTCGGGGAGAGGTGGTCATGAAGGGATACTGGAAAAATCCCGAGGCGACGGCCGAAACCCTAAGGGGCGGGTGGCTGCACACCGGCGACCTGGGCATCATGGATGAGAAGGACTATGTGTATATCCTCGACCGGGCCAAGGATATGATCATCAGCGGAGGGGAAAATATCTACTCCCGGGAAATCGAGGATGTGATCATCAAACACCCTGCCGTTCTGGAAGTAGCCGTGATCGGGGTTCCCGATGAAAAATGGGGAGAATCCATCAAGGCCATTGTCTCCCTGAGGGAAGGGAAGAAGGCAACGGAGGAAGAAATCGTCAACTTCTGCAAAGAATATTTGGACAGTTTTAAAAAGCCGAAATCGGTGGAATTCATCGACGCCATCCCCAAGAACGCCTACGGAAAAGTTCTCAAGAGGGAGCTGAGAGAAAAGTACTGGAAAGGGGAATCCCGCCGGGTGAGGTGATGGCCCATTCCGCATTCCGCAATCCGAATTCCGCATTCCTCATTCAGAAGGGCGGGTTGACGGTCATCATGGTGAAGACGTCCATGCCGTTGGCTTCGGCCTTGGTCTTTTCCCCGTTGATCACCCGGACCAGGCAGTCGATCATCTCTTCCCGGAGTTCTCCCATCGG
>JAPLIW010000031.1 GCA_026388915.1 Deltaproteobacteria bacterium | reverse complement strand
CTTTCTCTATGGATCACTGCCGGAGAAGAATTCCGGCCGGGCATCGGCCCGATTAGCCTCTTTGGGGCGGGCGGGGTCATGGGCATGACGGACGGGGACGTTCTGAAAGATCAACAGCGCAATTGGGTGGGGTTCGGGGTTTTAGGCCTTGGATGGAGTCCTGCCCGCTGGATCGCTTTTAAGATCCAGGCCAATGGGCACACCTCGTTTTATAAGGATAGCGGACTCGAAGAACTGAATCCTGGGTCGGTACAGCTGACCATCGGAGGGACGCTATCTTTTTCGAAAAATATAAACCTGGACCTCGGGGTCACAGAAGACCCCCTGAATCGCGCTTCTCCCGATGTGGTCTTTCACCTTGCCCTGCGGGGCAGCTTTTAAAAAGAGGTGTAGGAACGGTTCGCGAACCGCCCCTCTCCGGCCACTCTTTCCTTAGCCTTCCAGCGTCTTCTTCCCGGCCTTGGCGGCCCGGGGCGGATTGAAAATCCCGCAGTCCACGGATCTTTCCGGGTCGACCTTCAGGATGCCGCTATCCCCTCCTTTCCCTTATGAATTGTTTGCCTGTTTTGCTAACGTGCCATAGTCCGCTACTCGCCATCTTTCAATCCGATTGCTGATATGCGGAAAATACCTGCAATTTCTGGCAAAGTCAATAAGAATGAAAAAGCCTGAAAAAGCCAGACTTGCGGGTCTGGCTTCGAGTGTGGCGTTATGAAGGCGAATGCCTCAAAAGCTACCCTTTGGCCAATTTTTAGAAACACATCCTTTCCATTTCCGGCCTGCACGTGGCCCTGGTGGCGGCCTTCTTCTTCGGGGTGATCCGCTTGATCTTCAAATTATTTCCTTTCCTCCTCCTTCGGGTGAACCTGATTAAAGCCTCTGCCCTGGTGGCCATCGTGCCGGCCATCTTCTACACCCACATTCGGGGAAGGGCTCTTACCGGCTGGCCTCCTCCATTACGCCCGCGTAATATTTGATAATCCGGCTATAGTTTTCGACCCCGAGCCGTTCATTCACCCCGTGAGTTCTCCGGATATCCTCCGGCTTCATAACCATCGGGATAAATCGGAAGATGCTTTCCGTAAGAGCTTCGTAGTGGCGAGTATCTGTCGCGGCGATCATAAGCGTCGGTGCGACCACCGTTCCCGGGAAGAGAGCGCGAGCCGTGCGGCCAAGGATCGGAAAAATCCGGGAACCCGGGCTTGAGACTTTGCTGGCCTCCCCCTTTAATCCTTCCCCCCGTGGAAGAATTTGGACCCGCGAGTCGTCGATGATCCGGGAGAGTCTCTCCTGGACGGCCTTCACCGAATCCCCCGGGGCCAGGCGAAGGTTCACTACGGCCGAGGCCTGCTCCGGGATCACATTTTCCTTCACGCCGGCCTGAAACATGGTGGCTACCGAAGTCGTTCTCAGCAGAGCGGCGCTCTCCGGCCGGCGCAGAAGCATACGTTTCAGGAGGGGTTCAAAAATCCATAGGTTGGTGAAGACGAGCTTTTCGGGATAGCGGGCTTCGGGGGCGAGATAATCAAACCCCAGACGAACCGGGGCGGAAATTTCCGCGGGGAAAGGGTTGTCTCCGATGCGAGCCACCGCCCGGGCAAGAATACCGACCGCGTTCTCAAAGGCCGGGCTCGAAGAATGTCCGCCGGGGACCTGGACGGTAAGATTGAAACTGATAGACCCTTTCTCCGCAATTCCTACGAGGGCTACGGGGTTTTTGATGCCCGGGATCCCCCCTTCCATGATGACCATGCCTTCATCGATGACCGCTTCGAGCCGGACTCCCCGGCTCTTCAGCGTCTCGGCGATCTGCCGGGCGCCGTAGGCCCCGCCCGATTCCTCATCGTGGCCAAAAGCAAGGTAGATCGTCTGCGCCGGCTGAAATCCCTTTTTCAGGAGAAGCTCTGCGGCTTCCAGAAGCGCAAGGAGGCAATGTTTGTCATCGAGCGTCCCCCGGGACCCTCCCCCGTATTAATCGTAGGGATGCGGACCGCCTCGGAGAGATGCTGGCAGGCCAAGTTGGAATCCACCGGGAAAGCAGGTTGCGGTCCTCCGGCCGGCTGGAGCGAGCGGACATTTACGGCGCGAAAGCCCATGAAGCCGACGAGGATCAGCAACCCCATACCGACCCCCAACCCGATCCGTTTCCATGATTTCATTTTGATCCCTTTCTATATGGGAATCTTGAATGGCAAGACTTTCAACGCCCCGAAGAACAAAAACCATTTTCAAGAGAGGGAAATTTGGCGTCAATCGGATGATATCAGGGGCGGAAATTGTGTCAAGTAGGTTTTTATCTTTCAAAAACATAATGGCCCTTAGGTAAACCCCCGGCTCTGCCGGGGTGACTGTTAAAGTTTGACATTTCCGGGATGCCTGGGTCGTGGCCCGGGGGTAAGGACCTTGTGCGCAAAAAGCATCGGCCGGGCTGGCCCTCTTCCTGGAGGCTTCGACCGGCTTCCGCAGGATGCGGCGGGCCGATCGGGCGACCGGCCGGTCGCCCCTACAAGGAGAGAAAACCTTCATCGGGGATTTGAACGGTTGGCCCGCCCGTTCCATGAAATAAAAG
>JAPLIW010000563.1 GCA_026388915.1 Deltaproteobacteria bacterium | reverse complement strand
AAGCAATCCGAAAACAAACAGGGGAATTCAGATTGGTGGACATTGAGCGGGCCTGCCCGGGAGTTGGTCGGGAATGGATTCGGGTACTATTGGCTAAACTGAAAAAATCCGGGAAAGTTACCTGCCACGGAAAGGGGCCTGCGGCCAGGTGGCTTTATCGGAGGAAATAAGGTAGTACCCTTAAGTAAGCGTATTATATGGAACGACAAAAATAAGGTGACATCGCGATGTGTCGGACATCTCCAGAAATCCCCCCTTGCCCCCCTTTAATAAAGGGGGGAAGGTGTGAAAAAATCGATTCAGTTCTTTTTTACGTCATTCCGGCGAAAGCCGGAATCCAGTGTTTTCAAGGTGTTACGAACTTACTGGACCCCGGTTTTCACCGGGGTGACGGCTGAAAAGCAATTTTTTCACAGCTTCGGGGATGGGGGGGGATTTCTGGCTCGTATGGGCTTGATTCAAAATGCTGCCTTTGATCATGTCAACTTACTTTGGCTGTTCCCTATAGTAGGCGTATGATCCTCTTTTGCCGTTGGATGATAGGGGCTTGGCGCCTTGGCGAGAGCTATCCTGTCACGCAAAGCCGCAAAGCATGCAAAGAAGACGTGAATACGGCGATAGGCAGGATTTTTTGGAGCCTTTATCCAGGAGGAATCTTGGCGCTCTTTGCGCCTTGGCGTGAGGTATCAGGATGGTTTCATGGGCCATATCTTTTGACGTCGTCGTTTCGGGCCTCGGAAAGGGTACCAGAAGATGAAGGGAATTGAATCTCCTGTACCACTTGAACGCATACAACAAGCCATCCTGATGATCCGCGGCAAAAGGCTAATGCTGGATGCCGACCTCGCAAAGCTGTATGGCGTTTCTACCAAACGATTGAACGAGCAGGTGAAAAGGAACCGGGATCGTTTCCGCCAGGATTTCATGTTTCAACTGAATCCAGAAGAAGCCGAGGTTTTGAGGTCGCAAATTGCGACCTCAAAAACAGCAAGAGGTAGCCGCCAATGACAAAAACCAACTTTGTGATTCCGGTTGATAAGATCGAACGATCAATCTTTTTGATCCGCGGTCAGAGGGTAATGCTTGATCGAGATTTGGCCTATTTATATGGAGTCGCTACGAAAGTGTTAAATCAGGCGGTTAAAAGAAACGAACGACGATTCCCTTCAGATTTCATGTTTCGATTGGCGAAGGAAGAAAAAAATGAACTGGTCACAAATTGTGACCGGTTGAAGAGGCTAAAACATTCCTCAGCCTTGCCCAGCGTTTTCACGGAACAGGGCGTGGCTATGTTGTCGTCCGTACTTAATAGTGAACGTGCGATAGAGGTTAATATTCTGATCATGCGCGCTTTTGTTCGCTTGCGGGAGGCCATGGCCAGCAGCAAGGAATTCGCACGGAGGCTGGACGAATTGGAGAGGCGTATTGCCAGTCACGATGAAAGAATTCGAACGCTATTCCAGGCAATTCGCCAGCTCATGGCTCCGAGAGAACCCCGAGAGAAGAAAATTGGTTTTCAATTGAAAGAAAAGCGAGCGGCTTATCGCAGTAGATGAGGGAATCTCAATTTTTATTTTTTGCCTCGAGCGAAGCTCTCCTCGAAGGCGAAGCCTGCTCCTCGAGCGAAGCGGTCGGTCGCATTGGCGACCTATGACCTATTTCTTATGCCTCAAGTCACGCCTTTGGCGTGACGCTCCTCGAGGCTGAAAGCCGCTCCTGGAGTGAAACGGTCGGCGCTTTGCGCTTCTCAGGACTCAGCACTCAGGATTTTTCCCTGGCGTGCAGGCTATAGAGGACGATAAGGGTTGTTAAAGGCGGCGGGGGGATAAAATGAAGAGTTTCAAGGAGTTCTTTTCAACATCGATTCCGCAAAAAGTGGTATTGCAAGACCTGACCCCGGCCCCTTCAATGCGTCAGATAAAATTCTATCCCTTAAAGGAGGAAGGCATGGGAAAAATACAATTAAGATCTGTTGCCTTCATGCTGATATCTTTAGCCTTTTTTGTCTTTACAGGTGGAGCCCATGGTGCGAGCGGTATTGCGGTCGATGGTGGAGGCGGTTCAGAACCAGGGGCCGCCAGCGTCGACCCGGCTACACCGGGGTATAAGGAATTGGGATGTGGTACCGACGTGTTCGCGGAGTATGCATCCGAAAACAACGTCAAGGGGAGGGTGCTGGACATAGACGCGCTAAATACGCAGAAGTATCTGGTGTTAAACCCTTCAGTGCAGGAGGGCATAATCCAGCGAGTGTCTGGAACCAGCGTGTCTGAATATGCCGGCGAGCTCGGCGTGACCGTGGGGCTGGAAGGCTCCTACATGTGGTTCTCCGCCAGCGTCAAAACGGCCTTCACGGATAATACTTACCGGATGTCGGAATACTCCTATGTCACGTTGATGGAGCGGCACTACAAGAATTCCCTGAAGATCATGAATACCAAGTGGGACCCGGCATATCTCA
>JAPLIW010000017.1 GCA_026388915.1 Deltaproteobacteria bacterium | reverse complement strand
CCCTTCGCGGGTCGATATAAACTTCCTTAATTCCATATTTTTTCAGTTTTTTAATCTGTTGGGGCGAGGTGACCGTAAGCTGGTTGCGAAGGAAGGGATGGGCGAGCCAGGAACGGCCCAGGTTGACGATGAACATCCCCAGCTTCAGGTCATCCACAGAAATTCTTTTGAGGTTTTCTTTTTCCGTAGGCATAGGGGTCCAAAATTTTGACCACGGCGGATATTTATAATTTATCGAAATCAATTATTAATAATTTCATAGAGTTACAAAAAATGGTGCGGTGGCCGCGGGGTATGCCCGATCTTCTTTTTATGCTGGTTAAAGGCCGGAGTTCCCCCGAAGGCATGGGAGCCAATCCTAACTTACATATCGTTAGAAAACCCAAAAAGCTTGAATGATTTTAGAGAGATTCTGGTGTCCTCGGGTCCGAATGGGGCCCGGCCCCCTGTGGCCGCCCGCGAGATGGGCAACGATCACGCGCTTTGCGTGATTGCCCCTACGATTCGGTTGCTCTTTATATTTTGCCGTATTTTTCCATGAATTTTATCCGTGTTCATCCGTGTCCCAATAAGATCTTTGGTTGCGTCGCTGCCGCGCGGTGACCTCTGTGGCTAAATAGTTTTGAAATTTTTTTGGGGTGGGGAAGGGAAGGTTTATATTCGCGCCAGGCTGTCGGCCAGAGCCAAGCCAGTCCGGGTGGGGCGAAGATGTCCATCTTCGAGAACCAGGTGTCCCTGTTCCTGCATCGTTTTTAAAATCCCCGAGTTATAAGAGAGGAAGTCTTCCCCGTATTGGGCGTTGAATTCCTCGATATGGACCCCTTTGCGGGTTCGAAGCGCCAGAAACCAGGATTCCATCCGGAGCTGTTCCCGGGTCAGGATCTCTTTCCCTTCGATGGGCAGATTTCCAGATTGGAGGGTCTTGAGGTAGTCGTTGAGCGAACGGGTATTCCACCATCGGGCGGACCCGGAGAAAGAATGGGCGGACGGGCCGAGGCCCAGGTAAGGGGTGTGGTCCCAGTATTTTTGGTTATGGCGGGAAGCGTACTTCGGCCCCCGGGAAAAATTGGAGACTTCATAGTGAATGAACCCGGAATTCTCCAGCATTTCGGAAGTGGTCAGGAAGAATTGGAGGAGTTCATCCTCTCCGGGCGGGGAAAAACCGCCCCGCCGACAACCCTCTGCCAGGGGCGTATCATCCTCCAGGGTCAGCTGGTAGCAGGACAGGTGCTCGGGATAAAAAGCGACGGCTTGACTCAGAGTATCCCGCCATAAACCCAGGGGTTGGACCGGAACCCCGTAGATGAGATCCAGCCCGATATGATCAAAGCCGGCTTCACGGGCGGCGTCCGCCGATTTGATGGCCTCTTCGACCGTGTGCCGCCGGCCCAGAAAAGCCAAGGTTTGGGGATCGAAAGATTGAATGCCCAGGTTGAGTCGGTTAATTCCCAGATTTTTTAGGGAACGCAAGAGAGAGAGATCCAGATCTCCGGGGTTGGCTTCCAGGGTAAATTCCGTCCCCCGGGATAAGCGGAAGCTCTTCTCGATTCCTGCCAGAATTTTTTCAATCTGCCGGGGACTCAAGACCGAAGGAGTGCCTCCCCCGATATAGACCGTATCAAAGGGGGAGGAGAAACCGGCGCCGGCCATTTCCATTTCTTTCCCCAGAGCCTCGATGAAGTCGGGGATCAGCGATACGTCGGTCTGTGAATAGAAGCTACAGTAAGAGCACTTGGTGAGACAGAATGGAATGTGGAGATAGAGGCCGGGGTTTTTAGAGTCCATGACCAAAGACCTGTTTCGAGTTTCGGGTTAAAAGTCTTGAAGTTGCTGGAGACCCCTTTAATTACTATGAATTCGTTATTATTTTAAGAGGTTGCACACTGATAATTCATAAATAACTTAATGCTTAAGAAAAAAAATTCCGGACTGGACATGAGCTAGCTTTTTAACCCGAAACTCGAAACCCGAGACTCGAAACTTGAAAGCTGACCCCCGAAACCATCAGTCGGTTTCCGACTTCAATACCGCCAGGAAAGCGCTCTGGGGAATGGTCACCGACCCGATCATCTTCATCCGTTTCTTCCCCTCCTTCTGCTTTTCCAGGAGCTTTCTCTTCCGGGTGATATCCCCGCCGTAGCACTTGGCGGTCACGTCTTTCCGGTAGGGGGAAATGGTGGTCCGGGCGATGATCTCGGCGCCGATGGCCCCCTGGATGGCCACGCGGAAGGCCTGCCGGGGAATCTCCTCTTTTAATCTCTCGCAAGCCTGCAGCGCCCGGGGCCGGGCATTATCGCGGTGGAGGATCTGGGAAAGGGCATCCACTTTATCTCCGTTGACCAGAAGGTCCAGGAGGACAAGCTCGCTTTCTCGGTAATCGAGCAGGTCATAATCAAAAGACCCGTAACCCTGAGTCAGGGATTTGAACCGGTCGTAGAAATCGAAGATGACCTCGCCGAGGGGCAATTCATAAATGAGCTCTGCCCGCTTGGGTCCCAGGTAGTTCATCTTGGAATTGACCCCCCGGCGGTCGGTGCAGAGCTTCATGACTCCCCCCAGGTACTTATCGGGCAAAATCATCGTGGATCGGATGTAAGGCTCTTCGGCTTTCATGATGGCCATGCGATCCGGGTAATGAGCCGGGTTGTCCACATAAACGAAGCTCCCGTCCTTGAGGGTAAATCGGTACCGAACGCTGGGGACGGAAAGGATAATGGAGAGATTGTATTCCCGCTCCAGCCTCTCCTGAACAATTTCCAGATGGAGGAGCCCGAGAAAACCGCAGCGGAATCCCTGCCCCAGGGCCACGGAAGAGTCCTTCTGGTAGGTGAAAGCCGCATCGTTGAGCTTGTATTTTTCCAGGGACACGGAGAGGTCCTCGTAGTCGTCCGAGGCGATGGGGTAGATGGAAGAAAAAACCACCGGCTTGATGTCCTTGAACCCGGGAAGGGGCTGCCCGCAGGGACGGCTGTCGAGGGTGAGGGTGTCGCCGATGCGAACGTCGGAGATGGTCTTGATGCCGGCGATGACGTACCCCACCTCTCCCGCGGCCAGCGTCTCCATCCGTTCCCGGCGCAGAGAAAAGCGGCCCACCTCCTCCACCTGATAGGCGGCCTGGTTGGAGATAAAGCGGATCGTATCCCCTTTTTTAACCGTCCCTTCAAAGACCCGGCAGTGGACGATGGTGCCCCGGAAGGAATCGTACTGGGCGTCGAAGATCAGGGCCGCGAGCGGGGATTCAGGCGATCCTTTGGGAGGGGGTATTTTCCGGACGATGGCCTCCAGGATCTCCTCAATCCCGATTCCTTCCTTGGCCGAGCATTTCAAGTGGGAGGCGGGGTCCAGTCCCAGTTCCCCTTCGATCTGCTCCAGGACCCGGTCCACATCGGCCGTGGGAAGGTCGATCTTGTTGATGACCGGGATGATTTCCAGGTTGTTCTCCATGGCCATATAAAGGTTGGCGATGGTTTGGGCCTGGACTCCCTGGGCGGCGTCGATCAGCAGCAGAACGCCTTCGCAGGAGGCCAGCGCGCGGGAGACTTCATAGGAAAAGTCCACATGACCCGGGGTATCGATCAGGTTCAGGAGATAGTCTTTGCCGTCCTCAGCCCGGTAGGGGAGGGTGACGGCCTGACTCTTAATAGTAATGCCCCGCTCCCTTTCAATGTCCATGTTATCCAGAATCTGGTCGCGGAAATTTCTTTCGTCCACCAGGCCCGCATACTGGATCAGCCGGTCGGCCAGGGTGGATTTTCCGTGGTCGATGTGAGCGATAATGCTGAAATTGCGGATATTTTCAATCATGGGTTCAGAATCGATCACCCAGGAGAGCGCCTCTCTTCGAATCACCGGACCGAATTCTCAGGGGAATGGCAAAAGGAACTCAACCGGACCTCTTCCCTGGAGGAAAAACCTGGGTGGGTTTTAAGTATATTCTATCACAGCGAGTAGCTCATTTCACCGTTTTTCCCGCCTGATGGGTCAACCATTGGGTATTTATTTCCCTGCCGGGGTTTATGAGAAATGACCGAAGAAGGGGAGGCCATGCGAAAGATTTATTTCGAATCTTTTTTAGGGGGCGTCTGGTCTTTTTTGGAGGGTGTCAGGTCCTGGATTTCTTTCCGAATGGAGGCACTTTCCTGGGGAGAATCGTTGAAATAGGGGAGGGCTTTTTGGAATTGAATCAGGGCGGTTTTCCTGTCTCCCGTGAGTTTATAATAGTATCCCAGACTCCGGTAAGCGGGTCCCAGCATGTTCTTAGCCCCATAGGCCATGGCCATGTGGTAGTAATTCTCCCCGAAGTTGGGGTCCAGTTTATTGGCCGTTAGAAAAGCCTGGAGGGCGTCGTCCAGCCTTTTCTGTTCCAGGTAAACCCTTCCCAGGTAGAAATGGGCCTTGGCATCGGAAGGAGAGAGCGCGCGGGCCTGCTCCGCGTATTTTTGGGCTTCGGGGAAGTTGGCCTTGAGAAAATAGGCCGCCCCCAGTTCGCGGAGGAT
>JAPLIW010000611.1 GCA_026388915.1 Deltaproteobacteria bacterium | reverse complement strand
TTTGACCACCTTCGGCCTTTCCATGATCCTCCGGGATGCGGCCCAGATCATCTGGGGGGTGGACCCCCGGGAGCTCGTATCGCCTTTTTCCCATAAGCGGGTGGTTCTGGGCCCGGTTTTCCTCACCCAGCACCGCATCTTCGTCTTCGTGGCCGGGGTGGTGGTGATCGGCCTTCTCTACCTTTTCATCAAAAAGCATAAGGTGGGAATGGCCATGCGGGCCATCGTCCGCGACCGGGAGGCCTCGGCGCTCATGGGCATCAACTTGAACGCCATGAACAGCTTTACCTTCGCCTTGGGGGCCGGGACGGCGGCCCTGGCCGGCGCCCTCCTGGGGGCCATCTTTAACGTGCTTCCTTCCATGGGGGAGCTACCGCTGGTCAAGGGATTCGCCGTGGTCATCATGGGCGGCATGGGGAACGTGCAGGGGATCCTCTTCAGCGGGCTGATCCTGGGGGTGGCCGAAAGCCTCTCCGCCAGCTTTATTTCCCTCGGCCTCTCGGACGCCATCGCCTTCGCCATCCTGATCGTCATCCTCATGTTCAAACCCGCCGGTCTCTTCGGGAAGAGGATTTGACCATGAACCGGCGGAAGCTCCTTTTTTTCTCCGGCCTCATCGTGCTTCTGATCCTTCTTCCCTGGGTCTTCCAGGCCGCCTACACCCGGCACATCCTGGTCATGGCCGTGATCTACACCTTCAGCGCCATGGGCCTCAACGTGATCTTCGGGTTCGCCGGGCAGACCGCCTTCGGGCTGCCCGCCTTCTTCGCCCTGGGAGCCTACATCTCTTCTCTCCTGGCGCTGAAGCTGGGCTTTCCCTTCGGGCTCTGCCTCCTGGGCACCATGGTGCTCTCCGCCGGGTTCGGGTTCATCATCGGATATCCCTGCCTGCAGCTGCGGGGCATCTACTTCGGCATCACCACCATGGCCTTCGCCCAGATCCTGTATTACATCGTCTCCAACTGGGTGGAACTGACCCGGGGACCCATGGGCCTGGTGGGCATTCCCCCGGCCAGCTTCGGGCTGGGCGATCATTTGCAATTCGTTTTCAACGGCGAACTGAGATATTACTACCTGGTGCTGGTCGCTTCCTTGCTCACCCTGTTCTTCCTGTCGCGGTTCATGGACACCCGTCTGGGAAGGGGTTTCGTGGCCATCCGGGAGAATCAGGACCTGAGTGCCTCCATCGGCATCCACCCCTTTTGGGTCAAGATGATCGCCTTCATGTTGGCCTGCGTGATTACCGGCATGGGGGGCAGCTTCTACGCCCACTTCGTGAAGTTCGTGAGCCCCATCGAGTTCCAGTGGTACTTCATCGGCCTCACCTTCATCATGGTGATCACCGGGGGGATCGGAACCATCTGGGGTCCTTTCATCGGGGGGGCCATTTTTACGGTCCTTCCCGAGGTCTTCCGGGCGGTGGAAACCTACCGCAACATCCTGGTGGGGGCGGTGCTCATCCTCATCGTCATCTTCTTCCCGGAAGGGATCATGGGGAAAGTGGCCCAGTGGAGAGGGAAACGCGCACAGCCCGCTTGGGAGCGGAAGAATGCTTGAGACGAAGGGACTGACTGTCGCCTTTGGGGGGCTGGTGGCCGTGAACCAGGTCGACCTATCGGTCTCTCCGGGGGAAATCCTGGGGATGATCGGGCCCAACGGCGCGGGAAAGACCACCTTCTTCAACCTCCTCACCGGATTCTTGGCTCCCACCTCTGGGCAGATTCTCTTCAAGGGAAAAGATATCGCCGGTCTTCCCCCGAGCCGGATCGCCTCCCTGGGGATCTGCCGAACCTTTCAGATCACCAGCATATTCCCCGGGCTCACCGTGTGGGAGAACCTCCTCACCGGGACCTACTGCTGGACCCAAACCCGCTTCCTGGACACTCTGGTGCGTTCGCGGGGGTATGCGGAACAGCGCCGGGAGATGGAGAAGCAGGCCCGAGAGATCCTGGAGTTTCTGCGCATGGAAGATCAAAAAGATGCCCGGGCCCGGAACCTTTCCTACGGGGACCAGCGCCGCCTGGAGATCGGGATCGGCCTGGCTTCCAGGAGGGAGTTCCTGCTCCTCGACGAGCCGGCCGCGGGTATGAACCCCGAGGAGACGCAGACCCTCAGCCAGGTGATCCGGCAGATCCGCGACAGAGGAATCACCATCTTTCTGATCGAGCACCACATGCAGCTGGTGATGGGGATCTGCGACCGGATTGTGGTCCTCAATTACGGCAGAAAGATCGCCGAGGGGACTCCCGTGGAGATCAGCCACAACCCCCAGGTCATCGAGGCTTACCTGGGAAAAGAGGAAGAATTTGCTTGAGCTGAAATCCATCGTTGCCCAGTACGGCCATGTGCGGGCGCTGAAAGGGGTCAGCCTGACGATCAACCGGGGAGAGATCGTGACCCTTCTCGGAGCCAACGGGGCGGGGAAATCCACCACCCTGAAGTGCATCTCCGGCCTCCTGCGCACCCTCTCCGGGTCCATTACTCTCCAGGGGGAGAGAATCGATCATCTTCCCCCCCATCGGATCATCCGAAGAGGGATCACCCAGGTCATGGAAGGGAGACGCCTCTTTCCCGACCTGGACGTGCTGGAGAACCTGCGCCTGGGGGCTTACCTGACCAACGACCGCCGGGCCATCCAACAGCGAATGGATCGAATCTTCGGCTATTTCCCCATTTTGAAGGAACGGCAAAATCAACTCGCCAGCACCTTCAGCGGCGGAGAGCAGCAGATGCTGGCCATCGGAAGAGGACTCATGGCTTCTCCCGAACTCCTGATGCTGGATGAACCCTCTTTAGGCCTGGCGCCGATTCTGGTCCAGGAGGTGGGAAAAATCATCCGGACCATCAGCCGAGATGGGATAACCCTCCTGCTGATTGAGCAGAACGCCAAGATGGCCCTGCGGCTGGCCAACCGCGGGTACGTGTTGGAGACCGGCGCCATCGCCCTCGAAGGAACCTCGCAGGATCTCATCTCCAACGATAAGGTTCGCAAAGCCTACATGGGACTATGATTTTTCCAACCCTCTCTTTGTCATTTCAATCGCTGATCCCAGGAAAATTTTTATCTCCCCACGGGACACTCGACGATTCTTGTCCCTACACCGTGCACCCTCTTTTTCTCCGAACTCCGAACTACATTGCTCCGAACGAAATCTTTGTTTTCCCTCAGCCCTCGGCTTTCTTCTGAGAAGTCGGTTGACAAGGGCGGCAGGGGCTTCCTAAGATAGTAGGAGAGCCCTTTTCTGTTTCTTTTCTCTTTTTCGTCCCCTCTCTTTCCCATTGGCAGGAACGGCGACAGAACGGTTCTTGGGGTGTAACCGCTCATGGCAGATCAAGATCTATCCAGGTTGACCATCGATAAGTCCAAGGTAGCCTTCCGGGCGGGGAGGGGGAAAAAGGTTTTTTACCTGGTTTTTGCCCTCCTCGCCCTGGTGGCCGCGGGGTTCCTCTACCGGATGGGAATATTCACCCCGCCCGTTCAGGTGCAGCTGGCCAATGTAACCCAGGTCTACCCCTCGCAGGCCTACACCGTGCTGACGGCCA
>JAPLIW010000117.1 GCA_026388915.1 Deltaproteobacteria bacterium | reverse complement strand
TTGAAAGGGCAGGGAAAGGTCCGGATCACCATTAACGAAGTTTTTCTTTGGGCAGCTTTTTGGGAGGCGTATAGAATCCATCGGACCGAACCTTTCCAGGTTTTTTATCTTTCGGTTTTAGAGGCGGCCAAATTTTTCCTGAAGCGGAGGAGATTTTTCCCCGGGATTAAATTTGTCTATGAACTCCATGAGCTGGCCCGTTATCCGGAAAATCCGAACCCGTCTCCGAAGCAGCTTGAGGAAGACGCCCTGGAAAGGGAAGTTCTGTCCAAGATGGATGGCATCTTCACCACCACGGACGCCCTGCGAAAGGTTGTAGCGGAACGTTTCCCTCATATCCCTTCGGAAACGATTCCCCTGGGAATGGCCCCTGCTGCGGAAAATTCTTGGAGTCATTTCGGAACGGGGGGAAGGTTCAAGGTCGGGTATCTCGGGCAACTGTACGATGCCCAGGGGGTGGATGTTTTAATTAAAGCCGTAGCTCTCATCCCCCAGGTGGAAGCTCATATCATTGGAGGAACCACCGGCGAAATCTCCGCATTGAAGAGAACGGCTTCTGATCACGGAGTTTCCGATCGGTTTATTTTCCATGGGTTTGTCAGCCCCGGCAAGGCCCCAGGGATGATCAGAGATGTAGATATTTTTGTAGTCCCGGCCAAAGACACGGTGCGGATGAATTATGTGGCTCACCTCAAGATTTATGAATACATGGGCCTGGGTCGTCCGATTGTCGCGACTCGCCTTCGGTCGATCGAAGAAGAGGTGGAAGACGGGAGAACAGGAATACTCGTGGCTCCCGATGCTCCCCAGTCATTGGCCGAAGGGATTCAGAGGCTGATTCAAAATCCCGGCCTGGCCAAGGAGATCGCCAGCCGGGCTTTTCATCAATCCGTTCGATATCATTGGGACCAAAGGGCTGAACGGATTATTGCTTTCATCCATTCGCTGGATAAGGTCCCGCGGAGCTAAAAGCGGAGATGGTATCCCGGTTAACCGAGAAAGTGTTCAACCTCTGAATTCACCGGCGCTGGTCCCTGGAAGGGACCCCGTTTTCTCTGGATCGGATCAAGCGGATTCTGGTCGTTCGTAACGACAACGTGGGTGATGTGTTGTGCTGTACCCCCACAATTCGAGCCTTACGGCGGGCGTTTCCCCAAGCCTACATTGCCGCGTTGGTTGTACGCTACAGCCAAGATGCCATTACCGGAAACCCCGACCTGGATGAGGTCTTCATCTACGAAAAGGCCAAGCATCGGCCCGACCGGAGCCGGGCCGTCTCCCTCTTCAAGCAGTTTCAGGTGGAACTCAGCTTGAGGAAGAAGAGATTCGATCTGGTCATCGGGCTTCGTTCCTCCTTCTCCTGGTCGGAGGCCTGGCTGGTCTATATGACCGGGGCTCCTTTCCGTCTGGGTTATGACCCGGGAGAGGGAAGAAACCGCAAGTTTGCCTTTTTCTACAATCTGAGGGTATCGGATGCCCCCGACCGGCATGAAGTGGAAAGAGCCCTCCATCTGGTAAGGAGCATAGGAGTGGAGGCGGCGGCGACTCCCTTGACTGTTTCTATTCCACAAGAAGATAAGGATGTGGTAAATTATTTTCTGGCGGAAAAGGCAATCGACGAGCAAAGGCTGATCGGCTTTCATCTGAGCAGCCGGCTTCCCGCCAACCGCTGGAGCCCGGAGAAATTTGCTGATCTGGCCATCCGTCTCATCCGGGGAGACGGGAAGGTTGTGGTTCTGACCTGGGGGCCGGGCGACGAAAACCGGGCCGAGGAGATGCATCGCCGGGTCGGAGCAGGGGTTTATTCATTCCCTACCCCCCACTTCAAGCGGCTTGGAGCGGTCCAGGAGCGTTGTCGAGTGTTCGTGAGCCCCGATGGAGGGGCGATGCACTTCGCCACGGCCGTGGGAACTCCCACGGTGGGCCTCTTTGGTAAGACCAACCCTCAATACTGGGGTCCTTGGGGAAATGGGCATGTGGCTTTTCGGAAGGGGGGAGAAGCGGATTTGATCACGGTGGATGAAGTGTATCGGGCGGTCCATCAAATCATCCAGAAACCCAGCGTGAATGGCTTCGTAAAAAGTCGTCGCTCCGGTGAAAACCGGAGTCCAGAGATTTGATAACTCCCTAAAATAACTGGATTCCGGCTTTCGCCGGAATGACGGAATAAAGGGCTTTCGGGCTTTTTGCGAGATCAGCAATGAGGAGCGAGCATGATTCTAATTACGGGAGGAGCGGGATTCATAGGCTCCCATCTGGTGGAAGCACTTTTACGCCAGGGACGGAAGGTCCGAATCCTGGACAATCTAAGTACAGGAAAGATCGAGAACCTGGAAGAGGCGACCGGGTCTCGGGTAGCTCATTTGGAGGGACAAGCAAAGGGCTCCTGGAGGGTAGCTCTCGGGGATCGAGGGGAGTTTCTCCGGGGGGATATTTCCGATACCGAGGCATGCCGGCAAGCCTGCCAGGGCGTGTCCTACGTTTTTCACCTGGCCGCCCTTGGGTCAGTACAGAGGTCCGTGGAAGATCCTCTCTCGACTCATCAGGCCAATGCCACGGGAACCTTGAATATGCTCCAGGCGGCAAAAGAAGCGGGGGTGAAACGTTTCCTCTATGCCTCCTCTTCTTCGGTCTTTGGGAACATCTCGACGGACCCCGAAGAAGTAAAGCCGAAACAAGAATCCGATCCCTTTCACCCGGAGTCCCCTTACGCAGCCACCAAACTCATGGGGGAGTTTTATTGCCGAATTTTTTCTCATCTTTACGGGCTGGAGACGGTTTCGCTCCGCTACTTCAACGTTTTTGGCCCCCGGCAGGACCCCAAATCCATCTATTCCGCCGTCATCGCCCGCTTTATGCATGCCCTTTTGCATGGAAATCCTCCAATGATCTATGGAGACGGAAACCAAAGCCGCGACTTCACCTACGTGGAAAATGTGGTTCGGTCCAATCTTCTGGCCATGGAAGCTCCAGGGATCTCCGGCCTGGTTTTCAACATCGCCTGCGGCCAGAGGATTTCGGTGAACGAGCTGCTTTCCCAGCTGCAGGAGATTTCCGGGATAAGAATTCCCGCCCGGTTTGAACCGGCCCGAAGCGGGGAGGTCCGTCATTCCCTCTCGTCCATAGATCAGGCCCGGATCCATTTGGGTTATGAACCCCGGATTGGATTCCATGATGGGTTGGCGGCCACGTGGACCTGGTTCCGGCAAAAAGGGGTCTGAATGGAGCGGGAGAGGGTTCTTCGGTATATCGATCAGATCATCCTATTCTGTTTCTGCGTGTTGGTGATCTTTTTGCCCATTGCCCATACGGAAACCA
>JAPLIW010000756.1 GCA_026388915.1 Deltaproteobacteria bacterium | reverse complement strand
CACTTCGAAGATTACGAAGATGCCGCGCTTGTCCCGGACATCTTCCAGGCCTCCCCCCTTCGACAGACGAACTTGGATGGTGAAGCGGATCCGGTCTACATCGAAGTAACTGCGATTCACCTCGACACGGAAACGCCCGTTATAGTCGGTCTTGCCATAGGCTGCGGAACCTTTGAAGGTGCCGTCAGGCGCTACCTTGAAGAGGACTCTATCCTTTTTGTCAACCTCTAGAATCTCGACATCCTTGCCGACCACCGGTTCACCATCAACGTAGGTGAGTGTTCCAAGAAGCGTAAACTTCCCGCTTCGCCCGACCTTCTGAGCCATGCCGAAGTACGGAGAGGCGAAAATCCAAAGAAGGGGCAGGGTTAGCAGGATCATTGCAGTCGGCAAAAGCCTCTGAGACCTACGCATCGCTGTACCTCCTCCAGCCAAAATTTGGGCCTAACGGGGCCGCGGCTGAGCTGCGGGCCGAAGGCCCGTCTGTTCTAGCCGCGTGTTCGGCCGGCGCAGGCGGCCGTACACGCGGCGGGCTCAGACGCGGCCCCGTTCAGCCGGGCGCCTGCGCCCGGCTGAACATTGTTTAGATGGATCCGCCTAATATGCGGACACCCGGTTTCCAGTCCGTATAACATGCCCCTAATAAAGCAAATGTTTCTTCGATAATCCTTTCAATATCAATCACTTGCATCCCTCGTTGTTTTTATCGCAGCGTCTTATACGGATCCGCCTAATACCCCTCTTCCTAAAGCCCATCATTGGCGGGGGTCATGGCCGGGGTAAGGTCTTGCTATATCACTTTTTGACATACGAGTGTCTTATTAGATAGCTCCGGGTCTCCTTTGCAATTCGGCAGCCCTACGGCCGACTAGATGCCGGGGCAGAGCTTGATCTAAAGCTCTGCAATCGAGGTCCCGGGAAAAGCAAAACCACATGATTTCGGTTAAGGTAAAAGGAGGAGGATTTTTGAATTTGAAGGTGCCGATGGAGGCGAAGTGGTTGGCTCGATCGCCTTCCTCGGTATACAGGGAAAGCCAGGCCTCCTGGATGGCATTCAGGTTACGGTAATCGGGCCTTGTCGCGGTTTCTTCCCGCTGGCCGATCTTGGCTACGGTCAACCCGGTAGGGCTGGCTTTGACTGCCCCAATAATTCCCCGCTGCCGGGCTAGCTGATCACCCCGCATTCTGTTTCCCCGCTTCTTGGAACAAACGGCCCGGATTCCAATATCCAGGGATAAGGTTTTCAGGGGAAGGGAAAGTTTAGGAAATCATACCAAAAGGCGCTCGGATTGTCAAAAAAGCTAATACCGTGAGGCGGGAGTTGTGAGGAGTGAGTGGTAAAACCTGGGACACGGAGGGTGGAGGATAGAAAAAATGGCCCTGGCTCCAGGGCAGGGAGGTTGAAGGCAGCCTATTCCTCCCGGTTATCAACCATGCGGATTCTTAGCCGGGTTTGCTCAGCGGTTATAATCGCTCCGGATTTCAATTCATTTTCGTGGAGTTCTATCGCTTTCAGACAAGTGGGGGCTTGCTGTCTGGAGGCAAGATTAACCAAGCGGATAATCCCGGAATGCGGTCGATTATGGACGATGGCCAATTCGCCAAAATCCTTGTCCAGAGTTACCAGGACTCGCCCTTGCCGATGGGCCCATTCAAGGATTTCATCATCGCCTGGGTCTTCCTGCCAGTCTCCTGCCCATACCACATCATCACCTGCGGCCCGCAATTCCTGGACCACTTCGCCCCACACACAAGTATCCAGGAGGATCTTCATGCCCCTGTTCCCACCAGCAGAGGTTCCACCCGTTCATGGCTGACCATCCTGCGGGCATAAACCAGGCAGGCCTGAATGTCCTCCATCTCCAGCCAGGGGTATCCCTTCAAAATCGTTTCGAGGGTATCCCCGGCTGCAAGCATCCCCAGGACGTGCTCCACAGCAAGACGCCGCCCGCGAATAATCGGTTTCCCCCCGAAGATTTTCGGGTTCACCGTGATTCTCTCCAATAATTTATTTTCATCCATAAAAGCCTCCTCGGAGGGGGGATGAAGGTACTGACTTCTCTTTCTGCCAGATTTCATTCTATCAAAAATCCAACCCTTTTTCTCTCGGTAAATTCCACTGGCCGTCCTTTTCCCCTTGCTGTTATGGGAGGACCATCTGTTTCGCTTTGGCCAAGCATGATGCCGCCTCGCGGGCCATGGTGTCGAGGAGTTCCTGGCAGGTGAATATTTTCTTGATGAGGCCGATGGATTGACCCACCATCAGGGGAGCGCTTTCCACGTTTCCCCCCTCCCAGGCTTCCTTGATCCTCTCTCCTCCCATGAGCGGGATGAGTTCCTTAAGGCCCCCTCCCTTCACTTCAATGGAGAGAATCTCTTCAATCACCTTGTTCTTGATAGCCCGCCCCTGGAGGCCGATGGACTTCCCGAATAATACGGTTTCGAACTCCTGCCTCCGGATCAGCTCATTCTTGATGTTTTCGTGGACTTCGCATTCCCGGGTGGCGATGAAGCGGCTGGCCATCATGACCCCCTGGGCTCCCAATGTCAGGGCGGCGGCCATGGTACGTCCGTCGGCGATTCCGCCAACGGCCACGATCGGGATTTTAACCGACTCCGCAATCCTTGGGATCAGGACCATGGAGGTCACATCATCGTTCAGGGGGTGCCCCCCTTCCTCGATGCCGGCGGCATAGATTCCGTCGTACCCCACTTTTTCAGCATGAACCGCGTGGCGAACGGAGCCCACTTTGTGGAAAAGCTTTACCCCCGCCTTTTTGAGTCCCTCAATGGTTTGCATTCCCGCAGCCTTGT
>JAPLIW010000247.1 GCA_026388915.1 Deltaproteobacteria bacterium | reverse complement strand
GAACCCAGCCCGAGAAAAACCCGGAAGAGCGAGGGGCTGGTCCATGGGGTTCAGGCTGAGGGAATTCGGATCATAATCCTGAGGCGGTTATTCTTTCATTGGGTCGGGCCGGTCCCGGGGAGATGCGCAAGGGGAGATGTTTTTGCTCAGTCTTGCCTCTGGCGCCATTTTTTCGCAGGCCTCTCTTTGCGGAGGACAGGCGGGAAGGTGATTGGGAAGCTATGATCCCGCCGAGCCTGATGATCCGAATTCCCTCAGCCTGAACCCCAACGACCACAAAAACTGGGAACGGGCAACCGGCAACTGGCAACTTGTTTATTGCTTTTAAGAAATCGCTTCCCTATAATAAGCCCGCTGCGGCAATTTTTTTTAGGGGAGAAGGGAGTGGTCCCAATCCGCCCCCTGTGGCGAAAAGCTTTTTATTTCCTGAATCTGGTCCTCTGGATAGCCCTGGCCTTGGTTCTGATGATTGCCTGCACGCCCGTGACCCGCTACCTGCTGAAGCCCCTGACCGTTTCGGAAGATCTGAAGGATGCGGACCTGATCGTCGTCCTCGGGGGAGGGGTCGATCAGGGACGTTTTCTGACCCTGGTATCCTCCCATCGATTGGTGAAGGGAGTCCAGCTTTACTTCGAGGGCAGAGCAAAAAGGATCCTCTTTTCCGGTGGGATGCCGGGCAAAACGACGGTTTCCGAAGCATCGGTCCTGGGCCAGGAAGCCAGGCGGCTGAAAGTGCCGCCGGAAGACATCCTCCTGGAAAAAAAATCTAAAAACACCCATGACCAGGCCGAGGAGGTCAAGAAAATCGCCGACCCCCTCCGGGTGAAAAGCATCCTCCTGGTGACCTCCTTCAGCCACATGAAAAGGGCGCTCATGGCTTTTGAAAAGGCCGGTTTCAAGGTCTATCCCGCCTTCGCCGACCCCACCGAGAAATACCCCGATGGCCCTCTCGGTCGTCTGGGCCTCTTCCCCAGGCTGGTTCATGAGTATGCGGGGATGGTTTATTTCCAGATTATGGGGTGGATATAAAAAAGGCAAAGGGCCGGGGAAAAACGAAAAACCCCTTAAATTTTTTTCAATTGACAGACCTATCTTGCTTCATTAATGATGATCTCGTAAAAAGTCTCTTGGATCGTCACCCCGGCGAAAGCTCGGGTCCGGACATTGTCCCCGCGGAGGCGGGGAACCATTAAAGAAAATCTGGATTCCCGTTTTCACGGGAAACCCTGGATTCCGGCTTTCGCCGTAATGAATGACCAATTCAATGGGATTTCGACTTTTTACGAATTCATCATTAATAGGCAGAGGGAAAATCTTTTTTTTGAAAGGGAAAGGGATTGTAGACTATGAATACCAGTTCTTCCAAACTGCCGCTGGAAGGGATTCGCGTAATCGATTTGTCCCGGGTCCTCGCGGGCCCTTATTGCGCGGCGATCCTGGGGGATATGGGCGCGGACGTGATCAAAGTTGAAGAGATCAAGGGTGGAGACGAGCTTCGCACCTGGCCGCCGATCCAGAACGGCGAATCGGCTGCTTTTATCGTCAACAACCGCAATAAAAGAGGGATTGCCGTAGACATGAAGGCCCCGGAGGGGGCAGCAATCATTCGGCGTCTGGCCGGGCTCTCTGACGTACTGATTGAAAACTTCCGTACCGGGACCATAGAGGAGTTTGGCCTCGGTTATGAGAGCCTATCAGAGATGAACCCGCGTCTGATTTATTGCTCGGTCTCGGCCTTTGGCCGAAGCGGGCCCCGGGCGAAGGAGGCCGGTTACGAGGCGGTGATGCAGGCTTTTTCCGGAATCATGTCCATCACCGGGGAAGAAGGGGGTCAACCGCTACGCTGCGGGGTTTCCTTCCTGGATCTATCCACTTCCTTTTTATGTGCCTTCGGGATCGTAACGGCCCTCTACAACCGCAAGGAAACAGGGTTGGGCCAGCGCATTGACGGCACACTGCTGAGCACGGCGCTGGGTCTTCTGAATTACCATGCGGAAAATTATTTTTACGCCGGGATTGTTTCCAAGGCGCTCGGTTCAGGCCATCCTTCCCTGGTTCCCTACCGCAACTTCCGTTGCAGCGATAACCAATGGATATTCATCGCGGGGGGAAATGACCGCTTATGGAAGCGGATCGCCAATGCCATTGGATTAGGGTCCCTGGTCGACGATCCGAAGTTTATAACCAATCCGCAGCGGGTGAAGAACCGGCAGGAACTGGACGCAATCGTGCAAGAGGCTGTGGGTCGCTTCGACCGGCCCAGTTTACTCAAGATCCTCGAAGAAGCCGCGGTCCCCGCAACGCCAGTAAATAGCATTGATCAGCTTTTACAGGATCCGCAGATCGATGCCTTGAAGATGGTGTGGCAGATGCCCCACGCAGTTAAGGGGGATCTGCCCGTGGTGGCCTTTCCCCTCGCTTTTTCCCGCATAAGTACTTCCCTGCGCCGCAACCCCCCCCGGCTGGGAGAACATACGGAGGAAGTTTTGGGGGAGATTGGTTACGGCAAAGATGAGATTGCCCAGCTTCGGAAAAAGAAGGTCGTCCTCTGACAACCCCCCCTAAGGTCTTGGCAGAGAGGAACCCATGATTCTTAACCTTTAACTCGAAACGCGTAACTCGCAACCCAGCACCCAGCACCGCAGCATTTCTATAGGGCTATTCAATCTTCAACACCCCGTGTTTCAGGAGCCAGATCAGGTGAAAGTCCACCTGGCCCCGGGTGGCCTCGAGCGCCTTCCACCCCAGCTCCCGCAAATTTGCCACAGTGCGAGGCTGCTGGATCAGACTGTCCAGGAGGAAATTCTCCAGGTCGGGGAAGATGCAGACCTGAATGTCCTCATAACGTACGAGGGTTGCGGGGGACTGCAGGATCTGGCGTCCGTAATCCGTCAGGCTGACTTCATGCGCGGCCGACAGACGCCGGGAAGGATAGTGGGAAAACGTTGCGGAGAAGTCTCCGACCAGGATATCGGGCGGCTCGAGGGGTTTCTGGCCATAATGCCGGGCTTGCTCTTTCA
>JAPLIW010000313.1 GCA_026388915.1 Deltaproteobacteria bacterium | reverse complement strand
CGAAGAGCGTGAGGGCCGTCCTTCCCAAACCCGGAGATCCCGCAGTAGACGATGCCCGGATTCACCTTCTTGAGCGCTTCATATTCGAACCCCAAGCTGCGCATGACCCCGGGGCGGAAATTCTCCACTACCACATCGGACTTCTCCACCAGTCGGAGAAATATCTTTTTCCCTTCTTGGGCTTTAAGGTCCAGGGTCAGACCTCTCTTGTTTCGGTTCATCCCCACGAAATACCCGCTTTCTCCATTAAGGATCGCCCCCTGGTAGCGGGCGTCGTCGCCGTGCTCCGGAGTTTCGATCTTGATAACCTCTGCGCCCATGTCGGCCAGGAGCATAGTACAAAAGGGCCCCGCGAGGAACCGGGTCAAATCGATAACCTTGATATGAGATAAAGGCATGCGTCTCCTCCGATTTTGCCGTCATTTTAAAGAACTGGGGTGAATTGTCAAGGAAAAAACGGAAAAAACGGTATTGATATTTTATATTGACAAACACACCCGGGAATTTTAGCGTAATACTATTCTGAAGGTTGCCCTTTTTACCCTACCGAGAAAGGATCATCCATACCATGACTGCGCCCGTAAAAGTCGGAATCGTGGGGGCGGGTTTCGCGGCCGCCTTTCATTTGCGCTGCTACCGCCAGGTCCAGGGGGTCCCGGTTGAAGTTGCGGCGATTGTGGATATCAACAAGGCCCGGGCCGAAGACCTGGCCAAGCGCCATGGAGTTCCCAGGGTCTTTGACGATTTTCGGTATCTTCTCGAAGACAAATCCATTCAGGTCGTTGACCTGGTCGTCCCCAATGCCCTGCATCTTCCCATGGTCCTGGAGGCGGCCAAGGCAGGGAAACACGTCATCTGCGAGAAACCCCTGACCGGCTACTTCGGGCAGGGAGAACCCGAAGAGAAGGTCGGGACTACGTCCAAAAGGAAAATGCTTAAGAAAGTCCGGGAAGACCTCGAAACGGTAAGCAAGGTTATGTCCTCCCACCCGGTCAAATTCTGTTACGCCGAGAATTGGGTCCACGCTCCCGCGTTCAAGAAAGCCCTGGAGTTGATGGAAAAGTGTTTTGCCACGGGAAGCATCCTGGACATGAGGGGTGAGGAAGCCCACAGCGGCTCCCATTCAGAATTCGCCAAGTGGTGGCGCTACTCTGGAGGGGGGGCATTGGCCCGCCTAGGTGCACACCCCCTCGCCAGCGGCCTTTTCCTGAAGCAGTTTGAGGGAGAAAAAAAATACGGCAAACCCATTCTGGCCAAGGAAGTCTGGGCGGATGGAACGGATCTCACCAAAACGCCGGCCTTTGCAGATGCGAAAGGCAGCCCCCTGGTAACGGGATGGGGAGATGTGGAGACCTGGGCGCAGATCACCGTGACTTTTACGGATGGAACCAAGGGCACCTTCTTCGCCACCGATGACCTGCTGGGCGGGATGGAGTCCAACATGGACGTCCGCCTGTCCAACGCCCGTATTAAATTCGATCTCTGCCCGGTGCGGGTGTGCCAGTTCTACACGGTGGATCCCGCTCCGGTGAAAGATGTCTATTTCAACGAGAAGCAGGAGACCAAGGCCGGCCTCTCCTTCCCCAACCCGCACGAGGAGTGGCTCCTGGGCTATCCCCACGAGATTCAGGACTTCATGGAAGCCATCGCCTTCAACCGCCAGCCCCTGACGGGATTGGAATTGGCGAAACAGGTTGTTGAAGTGATGTATGCGGGGTATGTTTCCATGGAAGAAGGAAGAAAAGTACAAATTAACTGAAGCACCAAATCCCAAGCATTAAATATCAAACAAATTCAAATATTGATGAATTCGCAAGAAAAACGAAATTCCGTAGAATTCGTCGTTCCGGCGAAAGCCGGAATCCAGGGTTCCCGGTTAAAACCGGGATCCAGTCTTTGAGATGGTTCCCGACTTTCGTCGGGACGACGTCTGGACCCCGGCTTTCGCCGGGGTGACGATCCAAGAGACTTTTTACAAGACCATCGATATTCAATTACCAAATTTTCAAACTCCGAGTTTGGGTCATTGGATTTTGGGATTTGAGATTTAAATTTTCCGCAGGGGGGTCTGGCCATGAAAGAAGATTTGTTCCACCTTCCGGTGAAAATCGGCGATGTGGAGCTCCGGAATCCTTTTATTGTCGCCTCCGGCCCCACGGCCAAGCGCGTGGATCAGCTGGAAATGGCGGAGAAGTCCGGCTGGGGCGCCGCTTCCATCAAGCAGACCTTCAATCCCCTTCCTTACATTAATTACCAGCCCCGCTACCGCTGGCTGAAAAAGGAGAAGCTCCACGTTTTTACGGCCGAATACCGCCTGGACATGGAGCAGGGCCTTCGCTTGGTGGAAGAAGCCCGGAAAAAGTGCAAGGACCTGGTCATCATCGCCAACTACTCCTACGTTGCGGGGCAGGATATCGAAGGTTGGCTGGAAGCCGCCCGCCGCTTCGATGCTGCCGGCGCCCAAATTCTCGAACTGAACTTCTGCTGTCCCAATATGTCCTTTAACGTGGACATCTCCGAACGGGCCAAGAAGGACGTTCGCCCTTCTTCCGGGGCCAGCATGGGACAGGATGAGGATGCTGTCCGGTGGGTGATCGAAAACACGCGAAAAGTGACCAAGCTCCCCCTGATCGCCAAGATCACGCCAGAAGGGGGCCGGATTTCCGAGGTATCCAAGGTTGCTTTTGAGGCGGGGGCGGCAGCGGTCTGCAGCGTGGCCAACCGGTTGGGGATTCCAACCATCGATGTCTGGAATTACAAAAAGCCCATCTACAATCTCCAGGGCCAGAATACCATGGCCTGCCTATCCGGTCCCTGGATTAAACCTCTTGCGCTGCGGGATGTTTTCGAAATCCGAAAACTGGTAGGCCCCGGCGCCCACATCAACGGAACAGGGGGAGTCGCTTCCATGGAAGACGCCGTGCAGATGATGATGTGCGGCGCGGATTCCATCGGGATCTGCACCGAGACCATGGTCAGCGGCTTCGGCTTCCTGGAAAAATGGATGAAGTCGCTCAAGGACTACATGAAGAAGATGGGCTTCAAGTCGGCCCGGGATATCCGTGACTTACTGCTCTCGGAGATTAAGCCCGCCTCCGAATTAACCGTCTGGGCCGGCTATGCCCAGGTGGACCCGAAGAAATGCTCCAAGTGCGGCTTGTGCGTCGAGATCGGCCACTGTAATGCCATCGTTATGACCAACGAATCGGCGTCCATTGATTCAAAACTCTGCCAGGGCTGCTCCACCTGCATTGACATCTGCCCGAAAAAGGCGATTACAATGACCGAACAGAAAACTTGACGCGGGGATGCGGCGAAAGACGGACTCTGAAATCGGGGGACGCGGAGACAGGGCGAAACAGCTAAAGGGAAAACGGAGAAAAACGAAGGAAGAGTCCTAAAACCCTTTAAATGCAGCATGATAGTTTACTACACCTGACCTGCCTGAAAGAACGTTCGGGATTAATTCTAATGCCATAAATGCTTCGTCCGGTGCGTCGAATTCGCACCGAAGTCCCCAAGACGAAGCGCGGCGGAAACCGAAGCGCGGATAGTATTCAGGATGTCCAAGAACCACCACCGCCTGAATCCCTGCCCTCCGGCAATCCTCCAGTCCCTGTTTGATCAGAATGGACCCGATTCCCCGGCGCTGATGCTCCGGTATCACCGCCATCGGTCCCAGGCCAACCGCTTTTAGATCATCGGCTCCTTGCACCGTCAGCGGCGAAAACAAAATGTGCCCAACCATCTGACCTTTAACTTCAGCAACCAGCGACACGGTAGCCGCACCACCG
>JAPLIW010000048.1 GCA_026388915.1 Deltaproteobacteria bacterium | reverse complement strand
ATCCTGTATTTCGATGGGGGATGATTGCGAGTACCCGGCGGCCATTCAAAAAGTCAGAATTTTGATCTCGAAGACTCTCCCGCTTGGTTTTAACGTCAAGCGGACGCGATTTCAGCCCCTTGAACGCCTTCTAAGCCCCTTTATGGAAAAAACGAAAGAGGGGTCGGACTCGATCCAAACCCATCCTTCAAATTATTTTCCTGACCCCTGAGATCAAAACCGGGATGATTCTCTTAAACCTTTCGGCGACTTAGCCCGCAACTTCCCGAAAAATTTAATTTCAAATAATAATCGAATATTTCTTTTTTGTCAAGGAAAAAATAATAATAAAGCAGAGCCTTTTGATTTGCCGAGCGGGACGATATTCTCTAGAATAAAATCATCGCGGGGCTGACCTTTTCGGGGGTTGAAGACCGCAAGGAATGCCGCCCAGGCGGAAGAAACAGGGGAAAGGGCTATGACCGAACGGCGTCCGTGGGGAAGCTATACGATTCTGGAGGAAAGGGAGAGGTACAAGGTTAAGAGAATTGAAGTCCTGCCCGGCCGGAGACTGAGTTATCAGCGCCACGAGAAGAGGTCGGAGCACTGGGTCGTGGTGGAAGGGGAAGCCGTCGTCACCCTGGATGGGAAAGAAGTTCGACTCTCCCCGGGAGGGTCCATCGATATTCCCCGCATGGCCGCCCACCGGATTCTGAACCCGGGAAAAGGCCCCCTCGTTTTCATCGAAGTCCAAAGGGGCGATTATTTCGGTGAAGACGACATCCTCCGTCTGGAAGATGACTTTGGAAGGATTGCGAGATAATCGCTCCCGTCCTCGCCCCCGGCTTTTCGGCCAGGAAGATTCGTAAAACCCCTCCTGTCCAGGCTTCCATGGGGCCGAGTTCTTTTCGGATCTTGGCCCTCTGGAGATTCCGCTTTCACTGATCCGGCAGAAAGGATAGCATCCCGAACGATGGAGAAGGAAAGAAAGCTCACCCTGGGGGTCAACTACTGGCCCGGGGATAAAGGTATTTACTGGTGGAGGGAGTTTGAACTCACCAGGGTCAATAGAGATTTTTCGCTTGCCGCCGAGTATGGGCTCGACCTGATCAGGATTTTTCTCCTCTGGGAGGATTTCCAGCCCGAAATCAACCGGGTCTCGGTAAAAACTCTGGAAGATATGGTTCGCGTTGCCGACCTGGCTCAGGACCGCCGGATCAAGATCCTGCCCACCTTTTTCTGCGGTCATATGAGAGGGGTAAACTGGCTTCCATCCTGGATGGTGGAGAGAGGAAAAGGGGAGGGGCGGTATCCTGTATTCTCCATGGGCAAAATTCGGAAGGGGAAGGCTCGGAACTCGTATTCGGACCGGGAGGTGTGGAAGGCCCAGAAACTCCTGATCCACGAAACCACCGATGCCCTGCAGGGTCATCCCGCCGTCTGGGGGTGGGACCTGGGCAATCAAACCTCCAACCTGGTCAACCCTCCCTCCAGAGAGTCCGCCAGAGCCTGGTTTGAAGAAATAGTGACCGAGCTGAAACGTCGGGACTCTTCATTACCGATAACCTGGGGAATGGATCCGTCCGACCTGGAAACGGCACGGATTCCAGGGCCCAAAGAACTGGCTGCCTACTGTGACTTCATCTCCCTTCAAATGCACCACGGTCAGGCCAAATGGGCCGAGGGGCCGATGGATGAGATAGCCCCCCTCTTCTTAAGCCTTGTAACGCGGTGGCTGGGAGGGAAGGATGCAGTGGTGGGAGATTTTGGAGTTCCCACGGAGCCCCTTCTCCCGTATCTCAACGAAGGGGATCGGAAGAAACTGGGAGAAACCGGATTGGTAAAAGAGAGCGAGGCCGAAACCTTCTTTGAAAAGAGCCTAGACCTGTTGAAAGAATACGGGGTCAAAGGGGTCCTGGCCCGTTCTTTTGCGGATTATGATTCTTCCCTGTGGGACCGGCCGCCCCTGGATGAACGGGTGGGGGAACGGTTTTGCGGCCTCTTCCGCCGGGATGGATCGGCCAAACCGGCAGCGCGGATGATCCGGGAGTATCCCAGGGAAAGGGTTCCCCGGGAAATCTCCTGGGACTGGGCGGATATCCGCCCGGAAGAATATTGGGAAGACCCCAGGAAGCATCTGCCGAGATTTTACCGAAGATTTAAAGATCGCTTATAGCCCTGACTCGGCGAACCCGGAACCAACCTCAAACTTTTCTTGTTGGCTGGCGGAGAACGGTCGTGAAAACCATTTCGCTCTGGCTTGGGCAAGTCGAGCTACTTACTAATGAGGCCATTATTGTCTAGACATCATTGGTTGGAGGCCTATCCTATTAAAAACCTTGAACTGGACTCCGGCTTTCGCCGGAGAGACAAATAGAAGAAGGGCTTTCTTCACTACGTCATTCCGGCGCAAGCCGGA
>JAPLIW010000886.1 GCA_026388915.1 Deltaproteobacteria bacterium | reverse complement strand
GCTTCCTTGGAGGCGTAATCTCCGAGCCTCACTTCAGCCGGGTCTCCGGGAGCTACTCTTATGAGCACGAAGGTAATCGTCAGCACGACGAGAAGAGTTGGTATGGCGATCAGGACGCGCCGAAGGCTGTAGGCAAACATCGAACTTTACCTCTGGTTCATCGGCTGGGAGGCATTGGTTTCCTGCCGCAAGCCCGTGCCTCCCTTGGAAAGACTTCCTACTTCGTGATCTTGGTCAGCTCGTTGATCTGCGGGGAGAGGATCAGAGTCGACTTCAAGTCATATCCCCAATCCACGTTGTCCTGCCGCGCAAAGGTGAATTTCTTGATAAACACAGGATAGGAGAGGCACCAGTCGTTGACCTTGAACTGCACTTCCTTCCACCGGGCCAGCTGTTTCTCGGCGTCCAGCATCTCCCGGGCGGATTCGATCATGGAATCCACATTGTCCACCTTTTTGTCCCCGTCCACGTCTATGGCCCCCACATGGGAGAAATTGGTAATGGGCTTCTTGCCGGTTACGACGATCGAATCCGAATGATAGAAGTGCGTCAGACGCACGTCGGCCGTCGGCCTCCAGCAGTTAAAGAGAACGATGGTGTTCAAATCTTTCCGGATGCTGCTGTGGTAGGTGGCATGGTCGACCACTTTGAGCTTGACCTCAATCCCGGCTTCCCTGAGCTGGGCCACGATATTCTGGATGGGCACCTGATATTCTCCCCGCTCCGTCATGTTAATTTCCGTGGTGATCCCCTTGGGAAAGCCGGCTTCGGCCAAGAGCTTCTTGGCCTTATTCCGGTCGAAATCATAGAGGTAGTCTTTCTTGTCCTTCTGGCCGCGTTGAACGAGTTCCTCGCGAGTGAGCCATCCCGGTTGCGGGGGGGGAATTTCAGAATACACCGGACCCGCAATGGCTTTGCCAATGGTCGTTACGACTTCATCACGGGAGAGAGCATAGGCGACCGCGCGTCGAACCCGGACATCGTCGAAGGGCTTCTTGGCCACATTGAAGTGGAGCACCCCGGCCTCCCCCGGGCCGAAAACATTCACCTTAATCCCCGGCAATGCCTGCATTTCCTCCACCCAGGGCTGCGAAGGTGGGCCTTCAATTACGTCGATCTCTTTGCTCTGCATGGCAAACTTCCGGGTGCTCAGGTCCGGCATGAAGAAAACCTCTACCCCGGCCAGCTTGGGCACGCCGCGGTAAAATTTTTCGTTGCGCACCGTGACGACCTTCTCTTTGGGGAGATATTTGCTGAAAATGAACGGGCCCGTTCCCACGGGCTGCGTCCTGAAGCCCTCTCCCAGCTCTTCCGCCGGCTTCTTGGGTATAATGAGGCCGCCCGCATAATCAGCCACCTTGGGAAGGAGTAACAGCGAGGATAGCGGTTTCTGCAAAGTCAATCGCACTGTGTACTTGTCGACCGCCTCGAAAGTCATTCCCGCGTATTCACCTGCCCACGCCGACCGTTTGGGATCTGCGGCTGATTTGAACGAATAGACCACGTCCTCGGAAGTCAACTCGTAACCGGGATTGCCCTTCCAGGGATGGACCATCACTCCTCGGCGTAGATGGAAAGTCCAGGTTCGGCCGTCTTTGGAAACGTCCCACTTCTCGGCCAAGTCCGGCTCAAACTTGCCAATATCGCCGGCCTGGTAACGGACCAGACCGGTGAAGAGCAAATGCAGGACGGCCCTGTCCTGGGTAGCATGACCGATGTGTGGGTTGAGGTCCGAAATATCTCCCGCATCTAAGGCAATTCGGAGGACTTGACCTGAAGCAAAAGGTGCTCCAAACCCGAATAACACGGTAACCGCAAGCATCGTTATGAATGCCATTTTTATCGCTTTCATGATATCTCTCCTTTTAAACCCCAAAATTTCCTGGGCAAAGCCTACCCCCTAGTCTAAATTTCCCGCTTCCCACCTCTCTTCCATTCCTACCGCAAGACTTACCTTCGACCCAAATCCCTTATTTCTTACCTCCTTTCGCTAATGCTCGTCCCGATGACAAAACTCTATTGGGTTTCCGCCGAACCTCCTTTCCATGGATCGATAAAAATATCCGCCGGGCTCCGCACATCTTTCCCATTTCCGAGGAATATTGGACCAAATCTACACCATTCAGCGGGACCGGTCAATTCTTAATTCCATTCAGTTCAGGAAGAAGCCCATGTTCTCCCCGGAAAAGTTTTCGCTGCTGCCAAATTCAACGCGTCCACCGCCGAAGTTTGGAGATTGATCACCGCCAAGGATTGACGATTGCTGGTTGAAAATGAGTATAACACGTCCAGGGGATGAGCTGCGAGCCAAGCGAGTCTGCTCGATCTACTTGTTAGCACCCTCAGTATCCATCGCAGTGAACCCTGATCAACTATGGCGGTGCGACCCCCCGATGTTGGTTTGGCGAACGCGGAACGTACGTCTGAACCAACATCCAGTTTTGCCATTCGTAGACGGGAACACGCGATAATTGCCGTTAGGTAAACCCCCGGCTATGCCGGGGTGACTATTAAAGTTTGACATTTCCGGGAATAAACATACAGGTAAAAATAAGAAGGCTGTTCAAAAAGAGAGTCAGATTTGAAAAGGGCATCTTCGGGGCGATCATGTTCACATGCTGATCTCGATCGCGCCCAAATATTCCGTATCCCAAGTAGTTGGGTCCATAAAGGGGAAAAGTGCGATTCATATGGCACGGGTTTATATGGGGCGAAGGCAGAATTTTACCAATCAGCATTTTTGGGCACGAGGGTTTTTTGTTTCAACGGTTGGTAAGGATGAAGCTGTGATCCGTGAATATATCAAGACCCAAGAAAAAGAGGATCGCCGGATCGACCAATTAAACCTCATTGAATAGGACCCACCTTTAGGTGGGCAATGTATTAACCATCCGCTTTGAGCGGTTCACTGTTTTTCAAGCCTCCGGCTCTGCCGGAGGTCATGACTCATTGAATGGAGGCGTGGGGCATGCAAGTTTCCGTCACCTTCCGCAACATGGAATCCAAAGAGGTATGGCGCGAGTATGTGCAGTAC
>JAPLIW010000084.1 GCA_026388915.1 Deltaproteobacteria bacterium | reverse complement strand
GCTGTGAAAAAATTGGTTTTCAGCCGTCACCCCAGTGAAAACCGGGGTCCAGTAAGTTCGTAACACCTTGAAAACACTGGATTCCGGCTTTCGACGGAATGACGTAAAAAAGAACTGAATCGATTTTTTCACACCTTCCCCTTTGCAAAGGGGGGTTGGGGGGGATTTCAGCGAGAGCTTTCCCAATCGATAAGACTCGGCGAAAATGTTTGGAGGATTCGCTGCCGTATTTGCGAATCGAAGCACTAAGCCTTCCGGACATCATCGACCGCTCCCAGCTCCTGCAAGGCTTCGATCACTTCGGTCAAAGGCAATCCCACTACATTGGTATAGGATCCCCGGATCTCCTTGACCATGAAGGCCGCCTTTCCCTGAATGGCGTAGGCCCCGGCCTTGTCGAAGGGCTCACCGGTATCCAGGTACCCGTCGATCTCCCGGGAAGAAAGGTTTTTGAACCGGACCCGGGTGGTGATCGTCCCTTCCCGGGATTTTCCGGAATCGCCGCGGAAAAGGCAAAAACCGGTGATCACCCGATGCTCCTGATCGCTCAGCATCCCGAGCATCTCCTTGGCTTCCTGACGGCCACCCGGTTTGCCCAGGATCCGCCCGTCGATGACCACGACGGTATCCGCGGCCAGCGCCCACCGATCTCTATGTTTCTCGCCCGCCTTCTCGGCTTTCCGGCGAGCGAGGCGCGCCACGTATTCCTCGGGGGTCTCTCCTTCCTGGAATTCCTCATCCACTTCACTGGGAAGGACTTCAAAAGAGATGCCCGCCGAGCTCAGAAGCTCTTGCCTCCGAGGCGAGGCGGAGGCTAAAATAAGAAGTTGGGAATCCATTCAATCACCTCACCATAAAACCAAAGGAGCTTGGGATGAGCTACCAAGAGATCCATGTTCGCACGAAGAACCGGACGGAGCTTGTGGATATGACCGGCCAGCTGTCCCGGTTTGTCCAGGAGAGCCGGGTGGCCGACGGGCTCCTGGTGATCTTCGTTCCCCATACCACGGCGGCGATCACCGTCAACGAAAACGCCGACCCCAGCGTGCAGCACGACATCCTCACCGAACTCAACCGGCTCGTCCCCTTCACCGGCGCCTACCAGCACACCGAGGGGAATTCGGCCGCCCATATCAAAACGACCCTGCTGGGGCCCTCCCAGACCCTCTTCATCCAGGACGGAAAGCTGGCCCTGGGAACCTGGCAGGGAGTGTATTTCTGCGAATTTGATGGACCGCGATCCCGCAAGGTCTGGGTAAAGATTATCGCCCATTAAAATAATCAATGGCCAATGGGTATTGATCATTGACCATTAGGCCTATTGATCAATGTTCATTTTTTTTATTCATCCAGGCCCACCTTCTCGTACCCTTCCCCCGAAAGCTCGGAGAGGAACCGGGAGGGCTGCTGGATCATGTCCCTTCCGCCCCGGTCGGGGGCGAACCGGGGATAGCAGAGGTAAAGCTCGTCCCGTGCCCGGGTGATCGCCACGTAGAAAAGCCTCCTCTCCTCCTCCTCCCCTTCCTCCCCGGTTTCCGAAAGGCTGCGCAGGGAGGGAAAGCGGCCCTCGGCCAGCCAGATGATGAACACCGCCGACCACTCCAGCCCCTTCGCCTGGTGGACCGAGCTGAGGGTGACCATCCCGTCCCCCCCCTCGAAGGGCTGGGCCTCGCTTTCGATCGAGGTGAGGAGGGCCAGCTCGCTGAGGAAATCCTGGCAGGAGGCGTACTGGCCGGCGAAGGCCGCCAGCTGCCGCAGGTCGTCGGCCCGGGACTCGTAGTTGGGATACCTGGCTTGCAGGTATTCCTCATACCCTCCCCGCATGACCCTTTCGATCATTCCCATGGGATCGGAAGTCATCCCGTCTCGGCGCAGCGGGACCATGGTTTTCAGGAGCGCCCGCCAGCCTTCCCGCGCCCCCGCCGGAACTTTCTGGGTCACCTCTTTCGAGTCCAGGGCCGTCCAGGGGTCCGAAGTCCCGGCGGAAATGAACCGCCATATTTTCTCCGCCGTGGCCTTTCCCACCTTGGGATAGAGCTGGAGCATCCGCTTCCAGGCCAGCTCATCCAGGGGGTTGCAGACGACCTTCAGGTAGGCGCACACGTCCTTGATGTGGGCTTGCTCGAAGAAGCGCAGGCCGGAGCGGACCTGGAAGGGGATCCCCCTCCGGGTCAGCTCCATCTGCAGCTCCATGGAGTGATAGTGGGCCCGGTACAGAACGGCCATCTCCGCGAGGGGGGTTCCTTCGTCGCGGATCTCCTCGATCTTCTGGGCCACGAAATAAGCCTGCTCCAGAACGTCCTGGACCGGCACCAGAGAGGGAACCGACCCCCCCGGCCGGATAGTTTTGAGCTCCTTGGGAAACTGATGGCGGTTGAAGACGATGCTGGAATTGGCCAGGTGAAGAATCTCCGGTGTGGACCGGTAGTTGATCTCCAGCTTGTAGACTTTTGCCGCCGGATAGCGGTCGGGAAAGGAAAGAATGTTGGCGAAGTTGGCCCCCCGGAAGGAATAGATGGACTGGGAATCGTCCCCCACCACCATTACGTTCCCGTGCCGCTCCGCCAGGAGATCGATGATGTCCGCCTGGATCCGGTTGGTGTCCTGGTACTCGTCCACCAGGAGGTGGCGGAACTGCTCCCCGTAGCGGGCCCGAACTTCGGCGTGCTCCTGGAGAAGGGTCTTCCAGTAAAAGAGGAGATCGTCAAAATCCAGGGAATTCAGTTCGTGTTTCCGCTTCCGGTAGTGGGCGGCCACGGCGCGGATGTCGTCCAGCAGGTCGTAGAAGTAGGGATAGCGCTCTAGGACGATTTCCTCGACGGGCCGCTGGGTGTTGACCGCCAGGCCCTCGATGTCTTCCAAAACTTCCGCCCTGGGGAACCGGGAGCCTTTAGGATTCATCTTGAGTTCGGTGATGCAGGTCTCCATGAGGCTCTTCGCGTCTTCCTGGTCGAGGATGGTGTAGTTGGGCTGAAAACCGACGAGCGGAGCGTGACGGCGGAGGATGCGGTTCCCGATGTGATGGAAGGTCCCCCCCCAGACCCGGCTGCTGACCCCCATAGCCCCCGGCATCAACAGCTCGACCCGCCGGAGCATCTCCCGCGCGGCCTTGTTGGTGAAAGTGACCAGAAGAATGCCGGAGGGGTGGATCCCCTTTTCGATCAGGTAGGCCACCCGGTAGGTCACCACCCGGGTTTTCCCGCTCCCCGCTCCGGCGATGACCAGGATGGGTCCTCCCTCGGCCTTGACCACCTCAAGCTGCTGGGGATTGAGTTCCTTCTCGTAGTCGAGGAGGAAAGCGGAGCTTGGCGTGGGAAGGGCCATCGGGATCTCTACTCCTTCTCCGTCCCCCGGGTCAGAATGCCGCCCTGCAGGATCTTTCGGAAGAGATCCTCGAACCCGGGAAAGGTTTCTCCAAACTGCGCTGCGCCGTGGTGAAACAGGCAGTGACCAAGCATCTGCCGGGCGATAAAATAGCCCACTCGGGGGGGAAGGCCGGCATCCGGATCCCCGGCGCCGAAGAGCACGGGAATGAGTTTTTCCGTGGCCAGATCGGCCGCCGCCAGGTCCAGTAGTGTCTCCTCGTTTTCCCGGCACCAACCCAGGCGTTCGGGGGTCAGGAAGAGGTGCCGGTGGAGGGGGATTTCCGGATATACCAGCTGGGTAAAGAGGACGGAAAGTCCCTCCCCCATCACTTTCCGGAATAGAGGCGGGGGATCCTTCGGCGGAAGATTTTGGAGCCGCATGTTCTGGGCGCAGTGGCAGTACTCGTGGGCCACCAGCAGGGGGATATCTTTGAATTCCTTGAACCTCTCCAACCCCAGAGCGATCGCCGGGGCCCCGTCGATCGCCACCGTTGCGCCGTCGGCGCTGAAGAACCCGACAAAAAGGTAGGTCTCCGGTTCAGGTTGGAGGGAGAAAACCTTTTGGCATCTCTGCAGGGCATCCTCGGCCAGCACCCCGGGGTTTTGAGTTTGGACCATCGCTCGAAGCTGGCCATAGTCCTCTTTCTTGATCTGCTTGACCCTCTGGGGAATTTGGTCCCCGTCGAAATGGTCGTAACGCCCCCAGTAGGCCAGGAGAAATCTTTCGTGAGGCTTGAGGTAAAGGTCACGGTACAGAGGCCAGGGGTCTTCTTCGGGCATGCGGTCCAGGAATTTGAAAAAGTCTAGGTATAGGGGTTTAACAGCCATGCCGTGAAATAGGAAGAAAAATCCGGAATAAAATTCCAGCGGGAGAAAACCCTCCCGGCTGATTCAATCGTATCAAGCGGAATGGGTTTCGTCAATTGGAGGCTGGACGGGGAAAAGGACCGCCATGCCATGGGCATGGCTCGAGGAGCGCCCTTCGGGCTCAAGGAGCGATCGCCAAAGGCGATCTTGAGGAGCGGCCACCTCCGGTGGCCTCGAGGCAAAAGATAAAACCGACGGCCGACCGCTGACCGCTGCAATTCTGATTTGCCTCAAGCGAAGCGATCCTCAAGGGAGCGGAGCGACCGCTCCTCGAGTCACGCCATGGCGTGACGCTCCTCAAGTGCGCCCTTGGCGCACGCTCCTATTCTTAACCCATCGCCCAGAGGAAGGCCAGGAGGCCGGCGAAGATGAAGCTTCCGTCCA
>JAPLIW010000730.1 GCA_026388915.1 Deltaproteobacteria bacterium | reverse complement strand
TTTGACCTTCTGGGAAGGGTGAGAAAAAACGCCGTTTTTCCCCCTGCATCCTGGCCCTGAGCTTTTGGCCATTTCTACCTCTGCGTGCTCCGCGACCTCTGCGGTTAAGTTTTTTTTATGGGCCGAGGGTAAGCCGTTCTTCTATTTTAAAATATCCTATCCCCCGGTGGTTGATCAAGGCCCTAATGCTGTTTTACTAATGAGGCCATAATTTTCTGGACAGGAATTCCGTCTTTTAATCATCCTGGATTCCGGCTTCCGCCGGAATGACAACCAAGAACCTTGCCTTTCTAATGTTCGTCACTCCGGCGAAAGCCGGAGTCCAGTTCGAGGTTTTCAAAAGGCAACGTCCTTCAATTAATGTTTAGACTATAATGGACTCCTTAGTAATTCGCCGTATTGAATTCCTTGTGCTCTCTGCGTAATCTGCGGATAGAAAGTTTTTGAAAACCAAAAACTCCTTGACCCGTCTGCGCCGGTTGGGGATAATGAGGCAGCATGGATAGAGGGAGGAACCTTACTTGAAGCTCATCGACACCCATGCTCATCTGGATGAGGTTCCAGACCTCGAGGGAGCCCTGAAAAGGGCGCAGGACGCCGGGGTCCTGGCCATTGTCGGAGTCGGGACGGACCTGGCATCGAATGAAAAAATCCTCCAGCTGGCTGACCGGTTTCCCAACTTTGTCCTTCCCGCAGTGGGGCTCCATCCCTGGCGTCTGGATGGGGTCGATCTCGAAGCCAATGCTCGTTTCATCGAAAAGGAACTTTCCCGATGTGTTGCCCTGGGAGAGGTGGGCCTCGATTTCGCCGTCAAGACTCCCCGGGAAAAACAGGAAGAAGTCCTGCAAAGACTGTTGTCCCTGGCGTTCCGGGCGAGGAAACCGGTGCTTCTTCATGCCCGGAGAGCTTGGGAAGAGGCCTTTCAACTGTTGCAATCCTTTCCCCTGGAAAGGGCGATTTTCCACTGGTACAGCGGCCCCCTGGATGTTCTGCGGAGGGTTTTTGAACAGGGGTATTTCATCTCCGCCACTCCGGCGGCGGCCTACAGCGAAAGGCACCGGGCGGCCATTCAGGCCGCTCCCTTGACTCATCTGGTGCTGGAGACCGACGCGCCCGAAATGTACCGGGGAGTCCCGAGCGAACCCGCGGACCTCCGGAAAACGCTCCAGTCGGTGAGCGAGGTGAAAGGCATGAAAGCGGAAGAGGTGGCCCGGCACACGTACCGGAACGCAAGCGAGATTTTTCAGCTAACCCAGCCCTAGGGAAAAAAAATGAAAGAAGAGGAGTGGAATCAACTTCTGCAGCGGGGAAACGGCCAGTTTTTTCAGATGGTAAGCTGTTTCCGGAAAGGACCGAAAGGGAAGATCTACCCCCGGTCCCGGAAGGACCTTCTCCGGACGGTGGCCGAATCCCTGGGGGCCATGGCCAATGCGGGCGGGGGCACGGTTCTTATGGGCGTCGATACCGGAGAGGAGACCCTGGGGGTTTATTTCTCCGAACCGGAACGCCGTCTCTTTCAGGGCCTCCTGCGGGGAGCTTTCGAACCTTCCCTGGACTTTCAGATTGTTTCGGAAGAGCTCCTGGGAAAAACCCTGCTTCGCTTCCGGGTTCCGGCCAGCCCGGTCCTTCATTTTTTGAAGAACGGCAGGTGCTTTCTCCGGGTCGCCTTCCAGAATGTTCCTCTCTCCCGGGACAAAGCGGCGGCCCTGCGGGAGGAACGGGCCGAGACCCGCCATGAACGGGAAATCCTGCCGTACAGCTCCCTGGAAGATCTGGATCAGGATCTGCTCGATGAGTTCATCTCCCGGGCCGGCCTGTCCGGAAATACGGAAGAGATCCTCCATCGCCCCTATGGCCTGGTCGAATACCTGAACGGAAAACCCCTCCTCACCCGGGCGGCGGCTTACCTTTTCGGCCGCGACCCCCTGCGCTGGCATCCGCGGCCGGGAATCGAGTTCGTTCGTTTCGAGGGAACGGAAGCCCGGAGAGGGGAGGGGTACAATGTGGTTGAACGGGTCCGCCTGGAAGCCCCCCTCTTGAAATTGATCCGGGAAGTGGAGGCGTTGCTTGGAGAACGGGTGAAGGAACGGATTCTGCGGCGGGATCTTTTCTTCCGGGAAAAATTCGAATACCCCGCCTTCATCTGGAAAGAAGCCCTGGTCAACGCCCTCGCTCACCGGGACTATTCCCTGGAGGGCAGCGCCGTTTCGGTCTGGATGTTCGATGACCGTCTGGAAATCCGCAGCCCGGGCCGGCTCCCGCACCCGGTTAGGGGCGAACAGATCCAGCGCCACCAGAGGGTCCATTACTCCCGCAATCCATTGATCAGTCGGGTTTTGACGGACGCCGGGTACATGAGGTCGCTGGGAGAAGGGATCCTGCGGATTTTTCAGGAAATGGAACGCCATGGATTGAACCCGCCGGAATGGCGCGAGGAAGGGGATTTTTGCTGCCTGGTTCTCCGGAACACCCCGGTTCTGGATGATTCGACCCTGGAATGGCTCAAGCAGTTCAGCTTTTATCCCCTGAGTCCCAGGCAGAAACGGATCCTCACCTACGCGCGGGTTCACGGCGGGATCTTCAGCAGTTCGGATTATCAGAAATTCGGGGTGGACCGGGATGGAGCTTACGTGGAAATCAAGGCCCTGGTCCGGCAGGGGCTGGTGGAGCCCCTGAAAAAACACGGGAAAGTATACCGGGTTCGGGAGATTCGGGGAGCAGGGGCCACTCTTCCCGGGCTGATCTGGGTCATGGAGTTCTTGAAGGAAAAAGGCTATTTCACCTTCCAGGAGTTAAAACTGCCCCCCTCCCTTTCCCGGGAAAAAGCGCGCGTCCTCATCCGCGATCTGGTAAGTGAAGGATACTTCATCCCCGCGGGAAAAGGGAGGACGATCCGCTACCAGATGACCGATAAAGTGAGGCAGTTTATGGAAAAGAAGGATCCCGCCGAAACCCTTTCCTCCGCCTCATCCGAGGAGGGGAAGGATAAAATTTGAAGCATGGCGCCGAAGGACAAGACAGGTTTTTGCCCCTCCTACCTGGATCTGCATGAAAGGGGAATCCTGGAGGAGCGCGCGGCGGAAGCTGGGGAGTTCATGAAATCCTGCCGGCTCTGCCCGCGGGAATGCAGGGTAAACCGGCTGGAGGATGAAAGGGGGTTCTGTCGGACCGGACGGAATAGCGTGGTTTCCAGCTACAGCCCCCACTTCGGCGAAGAAGACCCCCTGGTGGGGAGTGGGGGATCGGGAACGATCTTTTTCACCCACTGCAACCTTCTGTGCCTCTTCTGCCAGAATTACGAGATCAGCCATCTGGGAGAAGGCCGGGAATTATCCCCGGATCGACTGGCCGGGGTGATGCTTCACCTCCAGGAACAGGGGTGCCACAACATCAACTTCGTCTCTCCCTCCCATGTGGTCCCGCAGATCCTGGCCGCTCTTCCCCTGGCGATTGAGGGAGGATTGAAGGTTCCCCTGGTGTATAATACCGGAGGCTATGATTCCCTGGAAACCCTCCGGCTCCTGGAAGGGGTTTTTGACCTCTACATGCCCGACCTGAAATTCATGGACGGGGAGGTTTCGCAACACTACTGCCGGGCCAAAGACTATCCGGAGAGAGCGCGGGCGGCGATCCGGGAGATGCACCGGCAGGTGGGAGACCTCGTCCTGGACGCCCGCTCCATCGCGGAGCGGGGAGTGCTGGTGAGGCATCTGGTTCTGCCGGGGGGGTTGGCGGGTACGCGCGAGGCCATGCGATTCCTGGCCCGGGAGGTATCGCCGGATACTTATGTTAACGTCATGGCCCAGTACCACCCTTGCGGCGACGCCATGGAGCATCCTCCTTTGAACCGCAGGATCACCGGCAAGGAGTATGAGGAAGCCTTGAACATCGCCCGGGAGGAGAGCATTCACCGCCTGGACCAAAGGAGAGGAATCCGGATGATTCGCTTTTTATGATTTTTTATGGGACACAGATAAACACAGATGAACACAGATAAGAATAAGAAACGTATGGCACTTTATTGCAATTTAAATATTCTAGGCACTTTGTCTGTTTATCCGGGTTCAAATAGTTTTGCTGAAATCTGTGTTTATCTGTGTTCATCTGTGTCCAATTATTTTTTTGGGGTGAAAAAATGAATGTAAGGGAAATGTTTGATTTGAAAGGCAAAGTGGCGATTGTCACCGGCGGGGGAAAGGGGATCGGGCTGAAGATGGCCGAGGGGCTGGCCGAGGCAGGGGCCCACATCGTCCTCTGCTCCCGAAAAGTGCAGACCTGCCAGAAGGCCGCAGGGGACCTGGCCCGGCTGGGAGTCAAAACCCTGGCCCGGGGCTGCGATGTAAAGTCAGCTAAAGAAATCCAAGCGGTTGTCGATGAGACTATTAGGACCTTTGGCCGGTTGGACATTCTGGTGAACAATTCCGGAACCAACTGGGGGGCCACCCCCGAGGAGTATCCCCTGGAAGGGTGGCAGAAGGTCATGGACACCAACATCAACGGCCTCTTCCTTTTCTCCCAGATTGCCGGGCGGGCCATGATCCGCCAGAAGAGCGGAAGTATTATCAACATTACTTCCATCATGGGGATCGTGGGAACGGAAACGGAAGTGGCGGACGCCATCGCCTACAGCGCCAGCAAGGGGGCGGTGATCACCTTTACCAAGGATCTGGCCGCCAAATGGGCCAAGTATAACATCCGGGTGAATGCTATTGCGCCGGGATGGTTTCCTACGGACATGAGTCAATGGGTAATGGATCACCACCGGGATCGACTCCTCGCCCATATTCCCATGAAGAGGTATGGCGAGGGGGAGGAATTAAAAGGGGCGGCAACCTTTCTGGCCTCGGAGGCCTCGACGTATGTGACCGGAATCATCCTTCCGGTGGATGGGGGATACCTGACCATATAGAAAAGCAAAGAGCATAGAGCAGAGGGCACAGAGTAAAATCCCAAAATCCAGAAGATTCCGCTTTGACTCTATGCTTGGTGATAAAAAAACATTGGAAGGCATAGTGTAAAATGCGTAAGGTTTACGGTTTTCATTCCATATCACTATGCTCTATGCGCCAGGAGAAGCAAAACCGCATAGGGCATGGAGCAGAGAGCAAAGCGTAACCGACCAGAAATTTACGGTTTTACCGCTATGCTCTCTGCGCTCTGCGTCCTTAAGTTAGGTGGTAGGCGATGCCGGGTTCGAACCGGCGGCCTTTGGTTCCGGAGACCAACGCTCTATCCATCTGAGCTAATCGCCCACGCTTGAAAATAAATTAGCATTGAAAGCCCAAGCAGGTCAACTTTTTTTAGAGAAACCTCGCTCCCCGATGATTGCGCCCCACAAGCGCTAAGCGGGGCGGGAGGAAAAAGATTGACAAATCGCTTTTAAAACGAGAAGATAGGAGAGAATCAGGGAAAAGGAAAAGGATTGATGGCGGTAGATCTGGAAAGGGAGAAAAAAACTATCGACGTCAGCGATGAGATCGCCTCCTTCGAAGGCGAAGAGGTTGATGAGGTATTTCTTCATGCCCGGGACTTGATGAATATTTTTGTCAAGACCATCAAGGCCTTCCGCATCTTCCCCCCGGAAAACCCTTCTCTGGTCGGTTTCCGCGAACTTCTCTTCCGCAAGTTTCAATTTTTCCTGAAACGGTATCATGTTTTTTCCTTCAAGATCGGGGAGTACGAGTTCAGCTTCAACAACCGGGTCATGTACGAAAACAAAGACCTGAAAGGTAGCCTGGCCTTTTTCCTTTACAAGGACGGTTTGCGGGAATTTCGCTTCCTGGAAGGGCTGGAGGAATGGGAAATCCAGGGATTCCTCGACATCATCAAGCGGGGGGACCAGGTCAACAAGCAGGAAGACGACCTGGTGACCATGATCTGGGAGCGGGACTTTGTCCATATCAGCTACCAGGCCACCGACGAATATCTGGAAGACACCGCGGTCATCATTCCGGAGAACATCGAACAGTTCCGGAAAAACCTCATTTTCGAACCGCTGGCCCACCAGATCGACCCCGACTACCTGGACGAAGAGACCGGGGAAGAGGTCAACTATTATGAGGCCATGACCCGGGCGGCCAGCCCTCCCTCCCTGGCCATGAACCGGGACGTTTACTTTCTCACCCCGCAGGAACTCGAAGGGCTGCGGAAGGAAGTGGAAACGGAGACCTCTCCCATCTTCCTGTTCAACATCATCGACATCCTCTTCGAAATCATGGGTCTGGAGAAAAAGCCGGAGCCGTACCAGGACGCGGTCACGGTTCTCAACAAGCTTCTGGATGCCCTGCTGACCCTCGGGGAATTCCAGAAGGCCACGGACCTTTTGAGCCGGGTCTTTATCATCCTGAAAACCTATTCCCTGCAGGAATGGCAGCTCAAAGCCATTCAGGACCTGGCGGAGAGCGCCGGCGACCCTCAGCGGATCGAGCGGATCGGCAAAGTCCTGGAGAGACGGGAAGGGGTGCGCCTGGATGAGGTGAGAGGTTACCTCAAGCTGTTGAAGCCCAGCTCTCTCCAGCCCCTGATGAAAGTGCTGGGCGATCTCGGAAATCCCAAAGCCCGCCGGACCGTCTGCGATGCGGTCTGTGAGATCGGAAAGGACCAGATCGATCAGATCCTCCCCTTCATGGAAGACCGCCGCTGGTACCTGGTGCGGAACGTGGTGTACATCCTGGGCCGCATCGGCAAGGAGCCGGCGATTCCCTCCGTGCAGAAGGCCCTCGGCCACCGGGAGATGCGGGTGCGCCGGGAGGCGGTGCAGGCCCTGGGGGCCATCGGGGGAGCCAAGGCTTTCCACCTTTTGATCAAGGCCTTGCAGGATGTGGATGTGCGGATCCGGTGCGCCGCCGCCCTGAACCTGGGCAAAGTGGGGCGGAAGAACAGTCTGCCTTACCTGTTGGAGGTCATTCAGGCCAAGGAGTTCACCCGGAAGGAGGCGGCGGAGAAGAAGGCCTTCTTCGATGCCATCGGCCTGGCCGGCTCCAACGACCCCATCCCCCTGCTCCGCAAACTCCTGATGAAGAAAGCCTGGTTCCGCCGGAAAAGAATGGATGAACTCCGGCAGGGGGCGGCCAGCGCCCTAGCCTTGATCGCCTCCCGGGAAGCCAAGGAGGTCCTGGAGCGGGGGCAGGAATCCAGGAACGCCCGCATCCGGCAGGCCTGTCAGCAGGCCCTCCGGCGGCAGGTTCCGAAGGAACAGAGGTTCTAATGTGCGCAGAAAGCCGAGGGAAGAGCAGGAGCGATGACCTGATGGACGTCCGGATCCCCGCCGGCCAGGAACATCTTCCCGAGATGATGGGGACCGAGTTCATCTTTCGTTTCTACCGCCTGTTGAAGGGCGCCACCCTGTACGATCGCAACAACACCACCATCGAAAAGCTGACCCGGGAAGTGCTCCAGACGGTCAACCCCTTCGTGCAGTCCCAGGGCCAGCTGTACCTCAAGCTCGTCCGGGATAATTTCTTTTTCAACAGCATCCGCATCCCGGTGAAAGCCGACCGTTATTCCGTCTTCAAAATCTTCTCCCAGGAAATGGGCAAACGAATGCTCGGGGAGCTGGAATTCAGCGAGGAAATCGAAGGGCCGCAGCTCAAGGATTTTGTTTTCCTCCTGGCCAAGCTGGATGACGGCAACGAGAGCAACTACCTCTACGTTAACCGGCAGCTGGAATCCAAGGGGATCCACGGAATCAGCGTGGGAAAGCTGGAGTATGTGCGGGATGAGGATCTCCTCATCGACTCGGAAAAGCAGAAGCGGTATTCCAAGCAGATCTATTTCAAGACCGTCAACCTGGTCAAGGAGGTGTCCGAGGGAATCCGGACCCAGAAACTGATCAACATCCGCAAGGCCAAGCACCTGATGCAGAGCGCGGTCAACTCCATCATGCAGGACGAGTCCGCCCTCCTGGGGTTGGCCAACATCAAGAACTACGACGATTACACCTTCAACCACTGCGTCAACGTGGCCATCTACGCCATTGCCCTGGGGCAGCGGATCGGCATTGCCAAGAAACACCTGTCCCACCTGGGCATGGCCGGCCTCTTCCATGACATCGGCAAGGTCAGCATCCCCAAGGAAGTCCTGAACAAGACGGATAAACTCTCTCCCCAGGAATGGGCCATGATCCGCTCCCATCCGGTGGTGGGAGCGGAGATGGTGATCCGCCTGAAAGAATGGGGAGAGCTCTCGGCGCGGTTGATCGACGCGGCCTTCGAACACCACCTGAAGTTTGACCTGACCGGCTATCCCAAGCTGGCGCGCAAGCGCAAGGTGACCCTCTTCGGCAAGATCATCGCCATCTCCGATTTCTACGACGCCCTGGTGCGGCCCCGAGTCTACCGCCAGTATCCCTATGTTTCGGAGAAGATCCTGGGGCTGATGCTCGAGCGGGCCGGCAAGGATTTTGACCCCGCTCTGGTGAAAGTCTTCATCAACATGATCGGGATTTTCCCCCTGGGAACGCTGGTCCTGCTGAACACCAATGAGATGGGGATCGTGGTGCAGACCCAGGAAGATCCGGACCTGATCGATCGGCCCAAGGTATGCCTGCTCCAGTACGGCGAGGGGGAGTACCGGAAGGGAAGGATTGTGGACCTGCGGGAGATGGATGAGGGGAGCCGCAACTTCAAGCAGTCCATCGTGAAGACCCTCGACCCGAACGAATACAACATCCACGTGGCCGAGTTCCTCATTTAAACCCTCTTTTTATTTAGCTCTCTTTCCCTTTCATTCTTTCGGGATCTTTTCGATTCTTCCTTTTCCCCATCCGTGTTTATCCGCGTTCATCCGCGTCCCAGAAAATTATTTGATCACCAGCCCCCGCCCTCCCCACCGTAAAGGCTCGGTCAGGCTGACCGTAAAATCCATCGGGTAGGTGTACACGAGAAAGTCCAGGTCCTGGACCCAGAAGACGTTGATGGTCAGGGAGCTGGCGGTCTGGGTGACGCGGATATTCTTGGGGGTCAACTGGAGTCCGGCTTCATCGGCGACCCGGGTAATGACCCTTTTAACGACGTCGGCTTCATGCTTGGGCGTCCCGGCCACGGTCCAGGTCAGAACGTTCCGGACCTCTTCCCGCACCTGGTAATACTCCCAGTAAGCGGTGCCGACCCGGTATCCCGCAAATCCCAGGATCGCCAGGAGGATCAGAAGGAACAAGCAGCCCGGAGTCGTCATGCCCCGATGCCTTTCGGCCGGCGCTTTCATTTTCGCGAAGAAAAGAGATCCTTTCATGGCTTCTTCAATCCTTTGGTCTGGGGTTTATCCGGAAGAAAATCCCGGAGCGCCCAATATTTTTTGAGCTCCTTTTCTTTCTCCGCGTAGAGCCTGTGGAATTTTTCCGGAACCAGGAAAGAAAGCCCCCGGGCGATGGTGAGGGCGGCCGGGGAGATTTTCGACTCGAGAAGGACCTTGCTCTTGGGGGGCAAGAAAGCGGTGAGCACGAGAAGGATGATGGCGATAAGAAGGACGGCCTTGAGGAAGCCGAACGCGGCCCCTCCCATGCGGTCGGCCCAGCCGAGCCCTCCCTTGTGGATCAGCCGGGAAAGCAGGATGCCCAGCAGGCTCACGGCGATGGCCACGAGCACAAAGAGGACGGCAAAACCGAGGATCTGGGCCAGGGTTTCCTGCTCCACCCAGCCTTTGAGCCATTCCGCCGCCCGGGAGTACCCGTAGCTGGCCCCGAAAAAACCCAGGATGATGGCCAGAAAAGAAAAGATCTCCCTGACCAATCCCTTGACCAGGCTGTAGATCACCGAGGCGGCGATGAGGACGAGAAAGATGATATCCAGGGTATTCATGCGTTGCTTTCCTGAGTTTTTTATATAGCAGGGCGGGAAATTATTCAAGCTTAAAAAGCAGACCCGGCCGGGAGAGAGGAAATTCATCTTGCCCAGGGGGGCCGCTTTTTGTTATTTTAGATGGGGATGTTGGGAGCGGTTAATCGTTTTTCCTTTCCCCGCCGGTGGGGCGCCGTCCATCGGAGAAGGGAGTTCTTGATTTGAGTCGCCCCAAAGACCTGTCCGCCATCTTTCAACCCGGCTCGATCGCCCTGGTTGGCGTGCCCCGGGGGTTTGAGCCCGGCAGAGTATTCCTGCAGGGACTGCTGGACCAGGGATATCCCGGGAAAATCTTCCCCGTGAACCCCCGGGCGGATTTCATCGACGGACTGCGCGCGTACCCCTCGGTAAAAGAAATTCCGGGAGACATCGACCTGGCCATCCTCCTCGTGCCGGCGCCGCTGGTTCTGCCGGCCCTGGAGCAGTGCGGGGAGAAGAAGGTAAAGGCGGCCGTGATTTATACCTCCGGGTTTGCCGAAACGGGGGACGGGGAGGGGAAGAAACGGGAAGAAGAGATTCTCCGGGTCGCCCGCAATCGGGGCATTTCCCTCATCGGGCCCAATTGCATGGGGATTTACGACCCGAATCAGCACCTGGCTTTTTTCCCGGGCCTGCCCAGGGAAGCGGGGAAGGTGGGGATGATTTCCCAGAGCGGTTCTCTGGCGATCCTCTTCAGCCGGATGGCCGATACCAGGGGGGTCCATTTCAGCAAGATCATCAGCAGCGGAAACGAGAGCGACCTGAACAGTTCCGATTTCCTTTCTTTCCTGGGCGAAGACCCGGCGACCGAAATCATCGGGGCTTATCTGGAAGGGGTGAAAGACGGACCCGCCTTCCTCGGCGCATTGCGGGAGGCCGCGCGGAAAAAGCCGGTCATCCTCTGGAAGGCGGGACGCACTCCCGGGGGGGCCAGGGCCGCCTCTTCGCACACCGGGTCGCTGGCGGGGTCCAGGATGGCCTGGGATGCGCTGAAAAATCAGGCCCGGATTCTCACCGCCCGGGATGCCGAGGAGTTCCTGGATTTTCTCACCGTTTTCTACTATTTACCCCGGAGAGGGGGAAAAAGGCTGGCGATTCTATCGGGACCCGGGGGGCCTGCCGTGGCCGCCGCCGACGCCTGCGAGGAGTTCGGGCTGGAGGTAGCCGAGCTGCAGGAAGAAACTCGAAAAGAGCTGAAGAAAATAATCCCCCAGACCGGGACCAGCGCCAATAATCCTGTGGACCTGGGATTGGCCTCGGTCTTCCAGGTGGACTTGTATTGGCGGGCGGCGGAAATCGTGGGCCGGGATCCGGGGGTGGACACCCTCATCCTCCAGGGGCGCGGGGCTACGCCGGAGCTCGACCACCAGTATGCGAGCGGGGTCATCGAAGCACACCGGAAAATCGGCAAGCCCTTCATCGCCATTTCTCTGGGGGGAATGTACCTGGAAGATAAATCCAAAGAGGCTTTGCTGAAAGCGGGAATCCCCATCTTCCCGTCGGCGGAACGGGCCCTATGGGCTTATTCCCATCTAGTGTTGGGTCCCGGAAATAAGCTGACAAAGTCGGACCCTGATGCCAGGAGCCGAGGGTGAGATCGATGGGCGCCCCCCAAATAGGTGTGGTTCCTCCGGAGCCTACGGGGACCTTAGAGATATGAGCCTACAAGATTATTGGCCGTTCCGGAAGAGAGAAGTTCCCTCCTGGACCTGGGAGGGGGAGCCGGCTCCCGCCGCCCCTCCCCGCAAGCCCAAGGTCATCTGGAACATCGTATTATTTATCCTCACGCTGATGACTACCATTCTGGCCGGGGCCCTGCAGGAAGGGGTGAACCCCCTGAAAGACCCCGGCCAGATTCCCAGGGGATTGCCTTTTGCCCTGGCGCTGATGGGGATCCTCCTGGCCCATGAGCTGGGGCACTATCTGGTGGCCAAGAGGCATGGAATGGATGTCACTTTACCCTACTTCATTCCGGCGCATCCTTTCATCGGGACCTTCGGGGCTTTTATCAAGATGCGTTCCCCGGCCAGAGACCGGCGGATGCTCATGGACATCGGGGCGGCCGGGCCCCTGGTGGGAGTGCTGGTTGCCATTCCCCTGGTGGCTTTAGGGCTCAGCCTCTCCGAGGTGAAACCAATCGAGGGACAGGCGGGTATAAACCTGGGAGATTCCCTGCTCCTGTGGGCGATCGGCAAGCTGGTCGTGGGGAATCTTCCTCCCGGACACGATCTGCTGATTCATCCCGTGGGCTTTGCCGGATGGATCGGCCTCCTGGTGACCTCGCTGAACCTTCTGCCCGTGGGCCAGCTGGATGGGGGGCACGTCCTCTACGCTCTTCTGGGCGACAGGCAGATCAAGATCTCCAAATTCGTTTTTGCCGGCCTTCTGGCCCTGGGGATCCTGGGGTGGGAAGGATGGTTGTTCTGGGGGCTTCTCCTCTGGATCATGGGATTTCGCCATCCTCCGCCCCTGGAGTGGTGGGTTCCCCTGGACCGGAGGCGGAAAATCATAGGCTGGGCCACGATGGCCATATTTATCCTAACTTTCATCCCCGTGCCGTTCAGCGGATTCTGAAAAAAAGGGTGCAGGGGGCAGGGGGCAGGAGGCAGGGTCCGGGGCACTGAACACCCAACATTGAACCCTTACCCGGCCAAACCGGGACCAAACAAGATATTGTAGGGGCGGCCCTATGTGGCCGCCCGCAAGATGGGCAACCACGCTGGGTTGCCCCTACAACCTTGTTACCAGTTTGCGCACAATTTTACTTGTAAGAGGCACTCTTGATGATCTCGTAAAAAGTCTCTTGGAGCGTCACCCCGGCGAAAGCCGGGGGCCAGAACATCTTCAAATAAATGGATTCCGGCTTTCGCCGGAATGACGAATTCTATGGAATTGCGACTTTTTACGAGATCATCACTCTTGGAGCTCATGGTGGAATTAAAGAGACTGTCGGTCGGCTCTTTTGAAAACATTTGCTATATTCTCACCTGTCCGCGCACCCGGGAAAGCGTAATCATCGACCCGGCGGCCGAGCCGGAGAAGATCCTGCGGGCGGTCAAGGGGACCCAGGTCAAGTATATCCTCATCACCCACGGCCACATGGACCACATCGGAGCACTGGAAGAAGTGCAGGATGAGACTCAAGCGGCGGTAGGGATCCATGAGCAGGACGCGCGAGCCCTTGGCAGAAAAGCGGACTTTTTCCTGCGAGACGGACAGACACTGACCTGTGGTGATATCTCCCTGAAGGTCCTGCATACTCCGGGCCATTCTCCCGGAGGGGTCTGTTTCCTCGCCGAAAAGATTCTCTTCAGCGGGGATACCATCTTTCCCAACGGGCCGGGAAACACGGCCATCCCCCGGTCGGATTACCGGGAAATCTTGAGGTCCATCCACTCGAAAATCTTCACTCTCCCCGACGATACGATCATCTATCCGGGGCACGGCCGGGAGACGACCGTGAGGGGGGAGAAGGCCAGCTCTGTCTACTCCCTCCCGCAAGAAGCGGAGAGGAGGCCCTGAATGGGCGTGGAGATCATCGAGGGGAATCCCTTTCCCGAAAAGCTGCTGCCCCTGTGGGAGTCGCTCCTCCAGAAAAGCCCCTTTCAAAACCCTTTTCTCACCCCTCTTTGGAGTCAGCTCTGGCTGCGTAACTTCGGAAGAAACCTTAAGGTGAAGACGCTCCTTTCCCGGTCCCCCGACGGGGATCCTCTCGGGCTGGGGATTTTTTCCGATTCTGGAAGGGAGGGAGGAAAAAAGGTGCTGACCCTGCTGGGGAGCATGGATGTCTGGGACTACCGGGACCTGATCCTCCCCGCGGGAAAAGAAGAAGAAGCCCTGGACGCTTTGGCCCGCTTTTGGGGTGAGGGGCCCTGGGAGGAGCTGGAATTCAGCGGGATTTCCGAATTTTCCCCCACCCTCCGAATCCTGCCCGCGCTTCTAAGGGCCTGTGGCTTTCAGGTCACCCAAACGGTCCAGGAAGTTTCGGTCTACCTCAACCTTCCTTCTGGCTGGGATGATTTTTTGGGCCGTCTGGACTCCAAGGACCGCCACGAGCTTCGCCGCAAGATGCGCCGCTTGGAGAGGGAGTCTTCCTTCGAAATCAGGGAAGGACAGGAAGAAAACCTGGCCGAGAGGATGGATGCCTTTTTAGACCTCCATCGCAAGAGCCGGAGGGATAAAGCGGAGTTCATGACCTTGGAAATGGAGGGTTATTTCCGGGAAATCGCCCTCCGGTTCCGGGAAAAGGGCTGGCTGAGCCTTCCCTTTCTTCGGGCGGAGGGAAAGGATGCGGCCGCGTACTTCTCCTTCCGGTATCTGGGGGTGGAATACGTTTACAACTCGGGTTACGACCCGGAGTATGCCCGTCTGAGCCCGGGGATTGTGCTGGCCGCCGATTGCATCCGGCGGGCCATGGAAAGAGGAATGACCGTTTTTCACTTTCTCCGGGGACAGGAAGACTATAAATACCGCCTCGGGGGAAAGGAAGAGAAAATCTACCAGATCAAGGCGGTGAAGGGATGAGACGGGTCGCGGTCCTGAGCGTTCACAGCTGCCCGCTGGCCGCCCTGGGGGGAAAAGAAACCGGGGGGATGAACGTCTACGTGCGGGAGTTGAGCCGGCAGATGGGCCGCCTGGGAATCGGGGTGGATGTCTTTACCCGCTCCCAGAACCCCCATATCTCTCCCATCGTTCCCCTGGGCCAGAATGCCCGGGTGGTCCACATCAAGGCGGGGCCCGAAGAGCCGGTGGCCAAACACCGGCTTCTCCGGTACATGCCGGAATTCACCTCGGGAGTGGCCCGCTTCGCGCGGGAGAGCGGAGCGGCCTACGATCTCCTCCATTCCCATTACTGGCTATCGGGCTGGGTCGGGGGGCAGCTCAAAAAACTCTGGTCCATTCCCCTGGTCCACATGTTCCACACCCTAGGAGTGTTGAAAAATACGGCCGGCGAGGGAAGCGGAGAAAAAGAACCTTCGCGAAGGCTGAAAGTGGAAAGGGAAATAGGAGAATACGCCGATTGCATTGTGGCCCCGAGCCCCTGGGAAAAGAAACAAATGGTCCTTTTGAACGGCATGCCCCCGGCCAAAGTGAAGGTGATTCCCTGCGGGGTGGACCTGCGCCTCTTCCGCCCCATCCTTTCTTCCCGGGCCATGAAGTTCCTCGGCCTCAGCCGGAGGAATTTTATTCTCTTCGTCGGGCGCATCGACGCCATCAAGGGGATCGATGTTCTCCTCCGGGCGGTTCACCATTTGTCCTGTAGACCGCATGGGGAAAAAGGGGACCTGGGATTACTCATCATCGGAGGGGAGCTGGACGAGGACCCCAAGAGGGAGAGCCGGGAGATGCAGAGATTGCGGCAGATGGTGCAGGAGCTGAATCTGCAGGACCGGGTCGCCTTTTGGGGATCGCAGCGTCAGGACCTGCTGCCCTACTTTTATTCCGCCTCCCAGGCCCTGGTCCTTCCCTCGCGTTATGAATCTTTCGGGATGGTGGCTCTGGAAGCCATGGCCTGCGGAACCCCGGTGATCGCCTCCCGGGTGGGAGGATTGAAATATACCATCGAAGACGGCCGTACCGGGCTGCTGGTGCGGGAAGGCAATCCGCTCCTGCTGGCCGATCGGATCTGCCGGGTGGTGGAAAGACCCGCGGAAAGGAAAAAACTGGTCAAGGCCGCCCTGGCCAGGGTTCAGCGGTTCAGCTGGCCGCAGATCGCGCAGAAAATCCTGTCGGTGTACCGGTCTTTGCCCGCAGGGTCCGGGAAAGGGAAGCTGAAGGGAACGGGAAGGGGCAAAGGGTGGAAGCGGGGGGAGATCGAAGGCCTCAGGTCTTTCCCCTCCGGAAGATTTTCATCATCTCCCGGTGAATCCGGCTGTTGCTGGCCAGTACGCGCCTTCCGTCCAGGCCCAGAGGCCGGCCCTCAAAATCCGTAACCCGGCCCCCGGCCTCGGAGACCATCAGGCTTCCCGCGGCCAGGTCCCAGGGCCCCAGCTTCATCTCCCAGAAACCGTCGGAACGCCCCGCCGCCACGTAGCAGAAATCCAGGGCCGCGGACCCGCACCTCCGCACGGCATGGGTGCGGAAGGCAAAATTCCGGAAGTGGTCGAAGTTGTTGACCCGACTCTCCCTCAAGTCGTAGGGAAATCCCGTGGCCAAAAGGCTCCGGGAGAGCCGGGAGGTGGAAGAGACGGCAATCTTCCGCCCGTTCAGCCGGGCCCCCTTTTCCTTCTGGGCGATGAAGAGTTCATCCCGGGAGGGGTCATAGACCACGCCCAGGATAATGTCTCCCTCCTTTTCCAGGGCGATGGAGACACAGTAAACCGGCAAGCCGTGGGCGTAGTTGGTGGTCCCGTCCAGGGGGTCGATGATCCAGCGATAGGGGGAATCGGTCCGCTTCCGGGCTTTCTCTTCGGCCAAAAAGCCATGGCCGGGATATTTTTTCCGAATTTCGGAGACGATGATTTTTTCCGATCGAAAGTCCATTTCCGTGACCAGATTCACCGCTCCCTTATAGTCGATCCGCTTGATCCGGCCGAGCCGTTTTTGCAGGATGCCGCCGGCCTTCTGGGCGGCTTGGATGGCCAAATCCCTGAAAGACTCCATGGTCGTTCACCCCTCTTCTTAGGCATGCCTCTTTCATAAATCACCCCGTAGGCGCTTAGCGCCCAACTAATACCAACATGTTGGTAAGAAGGAAATATTCACTTTGCGAGACCGGTGTAGGGGCGGTTCGCGAACCGCCCCTACGGATGCTGGCAGCAGGGCCACATTTTCCGCGCAACGCCACGGAAAAAGCGTAGGCGCTTAGCGGCTAAATTGACGCAAAAATGGTCACAAATTGCAGGGGCAACCCTGCTTGGTTGCCCATCCTGCGGGCGGCCACATAGGGCCGCCCCTACAGCATCCTGTTTGGTT
>JAPLIW010000136.1 GCA_026388915.1 Deltaproteobacteria bacterium | reverse complement strand
CCATTCTTGGGAATATTTTTTCTTTAATCCCCTAGCATAAGTATCGATTCATTGCAACCCGTCTTTTCGTCTTGCCTCAGTTTTGAGGTGCCTTTTCGTGTGGCCCGGGGGCAAGGCCGTGGTTTGAAGGCAGGATCGGCGCTTCAAATTCGGAATGCGGAATTCGGAATTGGGAATGAAGCGGTATAGGCTTGTGGTTCTTATTCCGCATTCCGCACTCTAAATTCCGCATTTTGAAGGGTTTCCGCCCGTACCGATGAAAGAACCCATGCCTCATCATGTCGAGAACCACGGCCTTGTCCCCGGGCCCGGCACGGCCTCCAAGCTATGGACATGGATCTGCTTTCCGGAAAGGAAAGGTGAGCAAGGAGATATTTCATATTGACCCCCGGCCTTTGATTTCAGTAAACTCCCCTCAAAGAGGTCCCCCACAATGCCTGGAGGTTTCAAACATGCAGAACCACGTTCATCATGCCCATTTGTTTGCTTCCAACCTTGACGCAACCTTGAAATTCTACCAGGAAATGTTCGGGGGGGAGATCCTGGCCGATTTGAACATGGCCGGGGCCCGAAATGTATTCGTGGCCGTCGGCCAGGGGCGGCTGCATTTCTATGATCAGCCGCCGAGGGACGAAGGCAAAGGCGCCATCCATCACCTCGGAATCCAGACCGATGACCTGCAAGGGCTCGTGACCCTTATGAAAGCCAAGGGCTTTCCATTCCGCAGGGAGATCTCCGATTTCGGGTTCTGGAAGTATGTCATGGTCCAGGCTCCGGACCATGTGCTCTTGGAGCTCTTCCAGATCATTCCCGAAAAACTTCCGCCGGGAGATTATAAAGACCTGGGAAAAATTTCTTTGTTTTCCGGTGGAGGCTGATTCAGCCTGCGGCAAAGATTGTAGGGGCAATTCATGAATTGCCCCCGCGGGATTCCGGTCTCATCTCCTTGGGGGGCGGCTCGCGAACCGCCCCTATGCGCATGAAACTTTTCATTTCACGCTTCCATGCAGAGTTTTTCTTTATTGATTCTACCTTCCCCATTATGTACACTGAAATATATCCTCTAATACTCCGCGCCCGATCGGAAAGGAACATAAAAGATGCTGCCCGTCATTTCGGTGAAAGGAAAACCGGGGGAAGTCGGATACCAGTAAGGTGAGGAATGCCGGGAGATGATCCAGAAGAACGTTCATCTCTATTTCCGGCTTTTCAAGCATTATGCCCAGCTGGACCGCAGCCAGGCGATTTCCCTGGCCCGGCGGTTCATTCCCGTGGTCCAGGCTTTTGATCCAGCGATCCTGGAAGAGATCAAGGGCATCGCCGAGGGGGCCCGCTTCGAGTTCGAAGAGATCCTGGCCCTCAATGCCCGGACCGAGCTCATGTACCCTGAGAGCCTGGCCACCGGGGGCGAATGCACCAGCATGGTGGCCCTGTCTGAGGCGACCGCGCAGGGGGAAGTCCTGATCGGCCAGAACTGGGACTGGAAACCCCACTTAACCGAATCCACCGTACTCCTGGAGATCGAACAGGAGGGAAGGCCTAATGTGGTAACTCTCACCGAAGCGGGAATTGTCGGCAAGATCGGGCTGAACTCCAGCGGCATGGGGGCGTGTCTTAACATTCTGAAGTCTCCCCTCGGGTTGGTGGGCATTCCCATCCATGTATTAATGCGGGGCATCCTGAACTGCGAGCGGATGGGGGACGCCGTCCGTAAGATCGTGGGCCAAGACCGGGCGTCGAGCAACAACTGCCTGGTCGCTCACCGGGATGGGGCGGCCATGGATTTTGAAACTGCCCCCGATCAATGGGATTTCATCTATCCGGAGAAGGGGATCATCGTCCACACGAATCACTTTACCTCCGAGCGCCTGAAGCCCATGGATACCAACGTGAGTTTGTACCCCGACACTCTGGTGCGCTTCGGCCGGGCAAGGCAGAAAATGATGGCCAAAGCCGGGAATATTACCGTCGAGGATTTTAAAGAGGTCTTCCGGGATCACCTGAATCACCCCAACTCCATCTGCCGCCACCCGGACGAGCGGGATCCCGAGCTGGAGCACGTCCAGACCGTGGCTTCGATCATCATGAACCTGACCCGGAAGGAAGTCCACATCGCCTCCGGGCCGCCCTGTCAGAACGAGTACCAAACGATCAAATTCAAGGCCCTGCAGTAAAGGGAAAAAGCGGAATGATGGAATATTGGAAGAATGGAATGGTGGGTTATGAAAAACCTTTCCTCATTATTCCGCTATTCCATTATTCCAATTTTCCAGCTCTTCGGTTACTCCATGCCCTCTATGGCTAAATAACAAAAAGAAAGGACCTTCATGGCTCAAGAAATTTTTCCGAACCTTTTTCGCGAACAAATCCCCCTCCCCCAGAATCCCCTCAAGGCCATCAACTCCTATGTCATCAAAGGGGACGGGCGGTTCCTCATGATTGACACCGGCATGAACCGCCCCGAGTGTATGAAGGCCATGGAGGCCTACATCAAGGAAATCGGAGTGGATTTAGACCGAACGGACTTTTTCATCACCCACCTCCATGCCGATCATCTGGGCCTGGTTTCGGAACTCGCCCGGCCCTCCTCCAAAATCTATTTCAACCACCCCGATTCCGAAGTGATCAACGATGCTCATCATTGGGAAGAGATGGCGGACATCGCACGATTGAACGGATTTCCTGAGTCGGATATCCTCACGGCCATCAGCCGCCATCCCGGGAAGAGGTATCACGCCAGCCGTCCCCTTCCCCTAACGCTTTTGCGGGAGGCTGACAAGATCGAGATCGGCGACTACTCCTTCATCTGCATCGAGACGCCAGGCCATACCCGGGGTCATCTCTGCCTGTATGAGCCGGCCAAGAAATTGTTATTCTCCGGGGACCATATCCTGGAAAGCATCACCCCGAACATTTCCCTCTGGTCCGAGGGCGATGATCCTTTGAAGAGCTATCTCCAAAGCCTGGACAAAATGAGCAAGTATGACGTCGCCCACGTGCTGCCGGGCCACCGGGAGCTCTTCACCCACCACCGCCGGAGAATTGAGGAGCTGAAGAAACATCACGAGATTCGGAACGAAGAGGTCCTTTCCATCCTGAAGAGGGGAAAGCAGACGGCGTACAAGGTCGCCTCCCTGATGACCTGGGACATCGACTGCGACCGGTGGGAAGAGTTTCCCCTTCCCCAGCAGTGGTTCGCCGGCGGAGAGGCGCTTGCGCACCTCCAATACTTGCAGGGGACGGGACGAGCCAAAAGAGAACTCCAGAACGGCAAAGCCCTTTTCTCTTTGAAAGAATAAAAGGCTTTTCACCACAGAGGCACAGAGAACCCAGAGGCTAAAGAGGCAAAAAGGAACTGAATATTGGAATAATGGAATGCTGGACAAAGCAAAAGGGTTTTCCAACATTCCATCATCCCCCCCACCCTAACCCTCCCCCTCGAGGGGGGAGGGGAGGGAGGGGGTGATTCCCTTTGGTTGCCGCTCTGCCGCGCTGCGACCTCTGTGGCAAAAAGTTTTT
>JAPLIW010000387.1 GCA_026388915.1 Deltaproteobacteria bacterium | reverse complement strand
CATCTTTTATCGAGGGGATTGTCGATCACCTCGTCCGATCCGCTGACCGATCGATGGACATCAGCGGACCCAGGGTTTTCCGGGAAGATTTTGAAAGCTCCCACGACCGGTGGCTGTACTCCCTACGGATGGGGGATGGAGCCATGGCCGGCGATCCTGCGGAATTGGCAGGGCTGGCCGAGCAGATACAAGAGTGGCAACGTCCTCTGGTCACTTCAGCGGCCAGTCCCTTCCGGCTCTGCTTCCGCCTGGAGGAACCCGACGGCAACGGAGACCAAAAGGAAAAGACCGGACCCGGGATGGCCTCCTGGTACGTCCGCTATCTGCTTCAAGCCGCTCAGGACCCGAGCCTGCTGATTCCTGCGGAGGAAGCCTGGAAGGCGAAAAAGGCAGCGGGGAAAAAGGGGAGGCCCTCTTCTCCTCTGCTTCAGGATGGCTTCGATTCCCGGGAGTATCTTCTCCTGTCCCTCGGCCAGGCCTCGGGGATATGCCCGCGAATCGAGGCCAGCCTGGCAAAGCCGGCCCCGGGGGGTTACGAGCTGGATGCCACAGGGGCGTATGACTTTCTCACCCAAAAAGCCCTGGCATTAAGACAGGCCGGTTACGGGGTCATGCTGCCCGCCTGGTGGACGGGCCTGGGAACCAAGGTTCGACTGACTGCGCGGGCCAGTGTACAGGCGCCCCGGATGCAGGGAGCAGCGGGGCTTTCCCTCGACGAAATCGTGAAATTCGATTGGGAAGTGGCGCTGGGGGGCGAGAGGCTTTCTTTCGAAGAGCTTCAAGCCCTGGCCAGGCTCAAAGTCCCTCTCGTCAAGCTCCGCGGCCAGTGGGTGCAGGTGAACGCCGAGGAGATCGAGGCCGCTCTGGCCCTCTGGAAGAAGAAAGGCCAGGGCCAGGCGACCGCCCGGGAGATTGTCCAGATGGCCTTGGGGGGAAACCGAATCTCCGGCCAGATCCCGATCGATGGCCTCCGGGCGACAGGCTGGATCTCCGACCTCCTGGCGGAGTTGGAGGGAAAGACTCCTTTCGAGGAATTATCCGCTCCGGCTGAATTTCAAGGGACGCTGCGGCCCTACCAGGTTCGGGGTTATTCATGGCTCGCCTTCCTGCGGAAATGGGGCCTGGGCGCCTGCCTGGCCGATGATATGGGCCTGGGCAAGACCATTCAAGCCCTGGCCCTTATTCAAAGGGATTGGCAAGCCGTCCTCAAACGGCCGGTGCTTCTGGTATGCCCCACCACGGTGGTCAACAACTGGCGGAAAGAGGCGGCCCGCTTCACCCCCGGCCTTCCGGTCATGGTCCATCATGGCATCTATCGGATGAGAGGAGAGGACTTCAGGCAGGAAGCCCTTAAGCACGCCATCGTCATCTCCAGCTATGCCCTGCTTCACCGGGATTTTGAAACCCTGAAGGACATCCCCTGGTCCGGGATCATCCTGGACGAAGCCCAGAACATCAAAAACCCAGAGACCAAACAGGCCCGCGCCGCCCGGGGCTTCCGCGCCGATTACCGCCTCGCCCTGACCGGCACGCCGGTGGAAAACAACGTGGGCGACCTCTGGTCGATCATGGAATTCCTGAACCCAGGGTTTCTGGGCACGCAGGCCGCGTTCAAGAGGGGTTTCTTCATCCCCATCCAGGCGGCCCGCGACCCGGAAGCTATGGAGAGGTTGAAGCGGCTGACCGGGCCCTTCATTCTGCGCCGGCTGAAGACGGACAAAACAGTCATTGCCGACCTGCCCGAA
>JAPLIW010000107.1 GCA_026388915.1 Deltaproteobacteria bacterium | reverse complement strand
GACCTTCACCGTGGCCGCGGCCGCGACCGACGAGATGAGGCACAGCCCCAGAAGAATGATCCAGGTTTTTGCTTTCATACCAGCCTCCTGACTAGAAAGAATGCCTAAAATTCGGAATGCCTAAAATGCCTAAAATCGAACCAAGAAAAAACCGCTTTCAAAATGGCCTTCTCCCTTTTCTCCGTTTACGCAAGTTGCGCCTCATGCTTGGGAAAAATTTTAGTGCATCTGTTGAAACCGGCGGACAGCCTCATCCCAGTCCTGTTTCCGGTATAGGGCCAGCCCCTCCGCGAAAAGCTCGCCAGCACGCCTTTGGCCGGGGTCGAGACCTCCCTTTTTGGCCATCAGTTCATAAATGCGGACCGGCAGTTGCTTGCCTTTCACCTGGAGTAGATCCAACTCCCGTACTTCCACGGCGGGCTGAGCCCGCCGGTAGGTCTCTTCGCTGATGAGGATGGCGGTGCCGTATTCCTTTCCCGCCCCCTCCAATCGGGAGGCCAAGTTGACGCTGTCGCCGATCACGGTGAAGTCAAAACGCTGGCTGGACCCCAGGTTGCCGATGATCATCTCCCCCGTGTTGATCCCGATACGAGCATGGACCGGGGGCAGGCCCGTGCGGATGAATTCCTCCCGGAGCTCTAGCAGACGGGCCTGATTCTCCAGGGCCGCCAGGCAGCCGCGGGCGGCGTGGTCTTCCTGGGGGAGGGGAGCTCCCCAGAAGGCCATGATGGCGTCCCCCTCGTATTTGTCGATGATCCCGCCGCTGGCCAGGATGATGTCGGTCATGGCCGTGAGGTAACGGTTCAGCAGGGTCACTACCTCTTCGGGGGTGAGTTTTTCAGACATGCTGGTGAATCCGGCCAGATCGGAGAAGAAGACGGTGAGAACCCGCTTTTCTCCCCCCAGGCGGAGTTTTTCCGGGTGCTTCAACAGGTCCTGGACCAGGAGGTCGGACATGTAATGGGAGAAAGCCTGTTTGATCTGGCGTTTCTGGCGTCCTCGTAGGCCAGCAGAAGAAGGGCCAGCTGCCAGAGGCCGGGAACCAGCAGCACGGTGACGGACATGGCCAGAGCAAGAACCAGGGCAAGGCTTAACGCCAGGTAGGGTGAAATGCGAACCCGGAAATCCCGGTGGAGAAGATTGGCCAGCAAGGTGGCGTGAACGGACATGCCCGGGGTTACGGAACTGACCGGAGTGGGCTTCAAGTCGAAGAGCCCCGGGGCGGTAAACCCGACGAGGACCATCTTATCCCGGAGAGTTTCCGGAGGATAAAGGGGTTTTTTCCCTTCCTGCAGGGCCAGGGAAGATTGAATGACATTGAAGGCCGAGAGGCGGCGAAAATCCTTTCCCGGGCTGTAATAAAAGAGAAGGAAATTCTGCCGGGAGTCCAGGGGGAGGGAAAAGTTTTGGAGATGGAGGGAATTCTTCTCCAGCACTGCTGTTTCGCGGCCCCGGAGATGATTGAAAAGAGCCAAACCCAGGGAAGGGATCCAGCGCTCCTGGTAGGGGAAGACTACGGGGATGCGCCGGCAGATCCCGTCGGAATCGGGAGCCATGGCCACGTTTCCCAGCGCCCGGGCATTCTCGGCCAGGATTTGGATGGGGGGAAGGGAGGAAAGATAAGACGCAGGATCCTGACCCGAGTCGTTCTTCAGGGGGAGCGAACTTCGGTCCAGAAGGCCCTTTTCATACGGCAGATGGGGGCGCTTCTGCCGGCTGAGAAAGAGGGGCAAGAAGGCGTGCCCGTTGGCCTGGAGAGCCTCGGCCAGGAGCTTGTCGTCTTCCACCCCGTAGGACGACGGCTCGGTAAAAAGAATGTCGAAGGCTACGGCTTTGGCTCCCGCCGCGGCGCAGAACTGAAGAATCGGCGCATACATCTGCCGCGGCCAGGGCCAGTTGATTCCCTCCTTCCGGGCGGCCTCCAGGCTGTTCTGGTCCACGACGATCAGAACCACCTCTTCCGGAGCGGGAGAACGATCGGCCTTCAGCTGGCAGAGTTGATCATAAGTCTTGAGCTCATAGGATTCGAGGATATTCCCGGAATAGAGAAGAAGAACCAGGATCCAGGCCAGGAGTCCGATGAGGGCGCCAGAGATGATTTTGCCTTTTCGGGTGGTTATAAGTTGATTGAACAAATCCAATTCCTCACTCTCGTTGAGGCGATACAGAAATTATAACTGATTGTCCTTCCATTTGCCAGAGACCGCATTTGGGACGCTTGCCGTCAGCCTGACAGCAATTTGTTCTTAAGATCGTAGGGGCGATTCATGAATCGCCCCTACAGTGTGGCGAAAGGGCGACAAAAAAAGTTTTCTCTCCTGGTTGAATATGCT
>JAPLIW010000689.1 GCA_026388915.1 Deltaproteobacteria bacterium | reverse complement strand
CAATTTAAAGGTGGCTTCTTTCCGGGAGCAGGAGGGGAAGTTCCTGTACCTTCTGGAGATGAACCCCAAGGAGGCCAAGGTCATCGAGGAGTCGGCGATACGCCAGGGGTTGGAGACGATCCGCAACCGCGTGGACCAGTTCGGCGTGGCTGAACCGGTGATCGTACCCCAGGGGGACAAAGATATTCTCGTGCAGCTTCCCGGGATCAAAGACCCCCAGCGGGCCATCGAACTCATCGGCCGGACCGCCCTTCTGGAGTTCAAGCTGGTGGATGAGGAGAACAGCCTGGAAGAGGCCCTCAAGGGGAACCTTCCTCCGGGCAGCGAAATCTTGTACCAGAAGGTTGCGGAAAAAGACACCGGGGTGGTCACCCGCCGCCCCTACCTCTTGAAGAAAAGGGCGATCATGAGCGGGGACGTCCTCACCGACGCCCGGATGCGGATTAAATCGGATTTCAACGAGCCCTACGTCTCCCTGGATTTTGACAGCCGCGGGGCGCGTCTCTTCGACCAGATCACCGGGGAAAACGTGAAAAAGCGCCTGGCCATCGTCCTGGATAACAATGTCTATTCCGCGCCCGTGATCCAGGAACGCATCAGCGGGGGCAAGGCCCAGATCAGCGGCTCCTTCACCCCCGAAGAGGCGACCGACCTGGCCATCGTTCTGCGGGCCGGGGCGCTGCCGGCGCCGGTGAAGATCATTCAGAATGTGACCGTGGGGCCCTCCTTGGGGCAGGATTCCATCGACAAGGGAATCCGGGCGGCCCTCATCGGCGTCGTTCTGGTGGTGATTTTCATGGCGGTTTACTACGGTCTTTCCGGCCTGATTGCCGACTGGGCCCTCTTTTTGAACATCGTGTACCTCATGGGGGCGATGGCCTCCATGCGGGCGACTCTGACCCTGCCCGGCATCGCCGGGGTCATTCTGGCCATCGGAATGGCCGTGGACAGCAACGTCCTCATGTTCGAGCGCATCCGCGAAGAACTGCGTCTGGGGAAAACGGTCCGGGCGGCGGTGGAATCGGGGTACGACAAAGCCCTGTTCACCATCATCGACTCCCACGTGACCACCCTGATCACCGCGGTCGTCCTCTTCCAGTTCGGAACCGGACCGATCAAGGGCTTTGCCGTAACCCTCAGCCTGGGCGTGATCATCAACCTCTTCTCCGCCCTGATCGGGACCAAGGTGATCTTCGACTGGATCAATCTCAAGAAGCAGCTCAAGACGCTGAGCATCTGAAAGGAGAGAACCCTCCCATGGGGATCGAACTTCTGGGAAAAACCAAAATCGATTTCATCGGCAAGCGAAAATACGCCTTTATTCTCTCCATCCTCCTGGTGAGCATGGGGATCTTCTCCCTGGTCCAGATGTGGCGGGGGCAGGCCAACCTGGGGATCGACTTTGCCGGCGGGACTTCGGTGCAGCTCAAATTTGAAAAACCCTTCCAGCTGGACAAGGCCCGGCATGCCCTGGAGGTGAACGGGTTGAAGGACAGCGAGCTCCAGCAGTTCACCGAGGGGAACAAGCTCCTCATCCAGGTTAAGAAATCCACTACCGAAGGAAAAGCGGCGGATAAGATCGTGGCCATTTTTACTAAAGAATTCGTCGACAACAAATTCCAGGTGGACAGCACCATGGAGATCGGCCCCAAGGTCGGAAAGAGCCTCCGGGACGACGCCCTGATCGCGGTCATCATCTCGGCCATCGGCATGATCGTGTATCTTGCCTGGCGTTTCGAATTTTCCTTCGGCGTGGCGGCGGCGGCGGCCACCTTTCACGATGTGCTCTCCGTCCTGGGCATCTTCAATATTCTGGGGAAAGAGGTCAATCTCCTCCTGGTCACCGCTCTGCTCACCCTGGCCGGTTATTCCCTGACGGATACCGTGGTGATTTACGACCGGATCCGGGAAAACCTGCGCCTCCGCCCGCGGGACCCTCTGGACCAGGTGATGAACTCCAGCATCAACGAAGTCCTTAGCCGAACCATCGTCACCTCGCTTACTGTCTTCCTGGTCTGCCTGTCCCTGGTATTCTTCGGCGGCGAGGTCATTCACGACTTCTCCCTGGCCTTGCTGATCGGGATAATCATCGGAACATATTCTTCGATCTTCGTGGCCAGCCCGATTGTCTATGAGTGGAGGAAGGGGAAGAAAGTCACGATCAGGACGAGAAGATAAAAAGCGATCGGCCCAAAGGGCCTTAAGGACCGCCCGCGGAGCGGGCTTGAGGATCGTCGCGCGGAACGCGCGACTTGAGGAGCGGCCCTCCGGGCCTCGAGGCAACGGACAAGAAAATTGACGGCAAGGAACTAGGCTCTTACCGCGCCTGGGCGCGGAAAAAGTAGCTTCTCCTGCGATCCCGGTGCGCTTGTAGGGGCTCGATGCATCGTGCCCCTACGGCCCCTATGAAGCATATTGCGTTCTTACAAACATGTTTGTATTAATGAGGCGCTAAGCGCCTTAGGACCTTTTTCATCCCTGCTTTTGCCTCAAGCGAAGCGGTCCTCGAGTCAAGCCTCTGGCTTGACGCTCCTCAAGCCCGCCTCCGGCGGGCGGTCTTCAACCCTTCTTTTTCGGGTTGAACTTCGCCAGCTTTTCCGCCGCCATCTGCAGGGTTTCCATCTTTTTGGGAAAGGCGAAGCGGACTTTCGTTTTTCCCAGCTCCGGACGGCTGTAGAAGCAGCTTCCCGGCACCGTAGCCACCCCGATCTTCTCCACCAGGTGGAAGGAACAGGCCACATCGTCCT
>JAPLIW010000936.1 GCA_026388915.1 Deltaproteobacteria bacterium | reverse complement strand
TCGGTGCATTGTCTTGGCTGAAGTGACCCCCGGGCCGGCTGCTGGCCGATCTGGATGACCGCCATGGCGCCTACGGAGATGATGCTCATCCCCGCCCCCTCGACCAATCGAAGGGAAAAAGACTTGACATGGGAATGGGTTTATTATAAGAGAAAACAGTTTTTCCTCTTCTGATCTCCATCCTTTTTCCACAATCGAGAACCCTGCAGGAAAGGAGGCAGCATGAAAAAAGATTTCTTTGTCACAGCCTTGCTTTTGATCCTTCCCCTTGTCCTTTTCAGCCAAGCAGGGGGAACCGAATTCCCAACCAAGCCGATCAATATCCTGATCGGGTATTCAGCCGGGGGATCGACTGATCTGTCCACCCGAGCTCTGGCTGCCGAGGCCTCGAAAACCCTGAAGCAGCCGATCATCTGCAGCAACCAGGTAGGAGCCGCCGGCACCCTGGTCCTGGGAAGGGTAAAAGGAGAAAAAGCAGACGGGTACACCATTTACAACGCCCCCACGGCGAACTTCTGCCGCATCCCTCACCTTCAGGCCGTTCCCTATGACCCGTTGAAGGATTTTGCTTTCATTATGCAATACGGGCTTTACCAGTATGGCATCCTGGTCCGGTCGGACGCTCCCTGGAAAACGTTTGAGGAGTTGCTGGATTATGCCCGGAAGAACCCCAACAAGATTAAATATGGAACTTCCGGCCTGGGGACCGGGCAGCATTTGGCCATGGAGTATCTGGGTAGGAAATTGGGGATCAAGTGGGACCATGTTCCTTTCCCGGGAGGGACTCAGGTGGTTACCGCCCTGCTTGGGGGCCATGTGCAGGTCATCTCCCAAACCACGGAATGGAAGGAACAGGCCTTGGCCGGAAAGTTCCGCCTTTTGGCGGTTCCGACCCCCCAGAGGTTAAAGGCTTTTCCGGATGTGCCCACCCTGATCGAGAAGGGATATGATTTTGCCGTACGCTCCAACCTGGCCTTCATGGGCCCGGCCGGGATGCCCGCCGAGGCTGTGCAGAAGCTGGACAAATCTCTTGCTGAAGCCATGAAATCCAAGGTCTTTCTGGATGTGATGGATAAATTTGACATGCCCCCGGCCTACGTGGGCCATGAGGAACTCACCAAATTCGTCCGCAAGGATCACCAGGAGACAGGAGAGTTGATCAAAAGCCTGGGAATCGGGCTTTATAAAAAGCAATGAAATGAAGAACAACGATCAGCGCTCCAGCCTCCTCTGGTTGGCGGTCGGTCTGGCCATCGTTTATTCTTCCACGAAGTACGGCCTTGGGATGCTGTCATCCCCGGGCCCGGGTTTTGTTCCCTTTCTTGCCGGCCTAGTCCTGGCCGCGCTGGCCCTGGTGGTCTTCTTCCAACAACTGGGGAAGAAAAAGCGGGAGAACGTAAAGGACCTCTTCCGGCAGAAAGACTGGCCCGCCATTCTCAAGGTCATGGTGGCGCTGGTCCTCTACGCCGTTTTCCTGAAAAGCCTCGGTTTTGTCCTGGTTACCTTCTGCCTGACTGCTTATCTCTTCCGGATCATTGAGCCCATGGCCTGGAAAAAAGTCTTCGCCAGGGCTTTTCTCACCGCCCTCGGAGCCTACGTGGTCTTCAACCTATGGCTCGAGGC
>JAPLIW010000116.1 GCA_026388915.1 Deltaproteobacteria bacterium | reverse complement strand
AGTGCAAAACATCGATACGCTGCCATCGTTCCAGACAGGCTGCCACCGCCGCCTGAAGCGAAGACTCGTCGGTGACGTCCGCGGCAAACGCGACTGCCTCTCCTCCGTCTTTTTTGATTAAGCCTACCGTTTCTTCGGCCGAATCCAGATTGCGGTCAACGGCGAAGACGCGCGCCCCTTCCCGCGCGAACAGGACCGCTGTCGCCCGGCCGTTCCCCAGGGTCGGGCCCGGCTTCTGCCCGGCGCCGATAACCATTGCCACTTTGTTTTTCAACCTCATGCCATCCTCCCATACTACTAACACGCAGATTCTTTAAATTTTGTAAAGAAAATGTTCTTTAGGTCACGATTCTCTGAAATCCCCCCCACCCCCCTTTAAAAAAGGGGGGCAGAGGGGGGATTTCTGGAATTGCCCGGCTGTAAAAATCAACTCTTTGGGATGGATTGCTGCTGAGCTAGGTGGCCACCTTTCAGTTGCTGATATTTTTTCTCTGGAAATTATCCGTGTTTATCTGCGCTCATCCGCGTCCCATTAAAATTCTTTGGTTGCGGCTCTGCTGCGCTGTGGAATCCGCCGTACTTTCTTTTCCATCTTGACTTCCGGGTGGGAAGAAAAAAAAGAGAGCTTCAGTCTGGCCCGAAACCTGAAGGTTGCTGAATAAGGGATGCCCCCGCGGCTCATGCCTTTATGGAAAGAGCATGGACGATGATGGAAGCAGCGGCCTGAAAGCTGAGATTCTCCGTATTGAGAACCAGGTCATAGTGGATGGGGTCTTCCCAGCCAGCCTGGAAATACCTCTTGATAAACTCGCGGCTGCCGCTGTCAAAACGGGCGATCTCCCGCTCGACAGCCTCCTGGCTGGACTTTCGCTCCTCCATGAGCCGTTTCACCCGCACCTTTAACGGCGCCACCGTCAACACATGAAGCGTATGGGGATAACCCTTCAGGAAGAACTGACTCCCTCTTCCCAGGATTACCAGCGACTGGCTTCGGGCCAACTCCCGGACCACCGACTCCAGCGCCTGCAAATATCGACGATCATCCAGGGGGATTTCCCAGGTGGGCAAATAGGCCCCTTCAACACCTGCGCCGAAGGGGATGCCTCGGTCCAAGGCTTCGGCGATACGGCCCAGGAGACTGCTGGGAGGCATTTCCTTGGCGATCACGTCTTGTTCATTCCGCTGAAGCCGCACTGCCACTTCGGCGATAATCTCCCGGTCAACATAATCAACATGAAGAAGTTCAGCGACTCCCCTCCCGATCTCCGTCGCCCCGCTTCCCAGCGGACCTCGGATGGTTACGATCGGCATTGCCCACCTCCCCGTGGTGAGTATTCAATATTTTTATGGGTCTCCCCATGCCCGCGCAAACCGCTAAGGATTCACCCGGATGGAAATGCTGTCGCTTCTGTTTTTTTCCGGCCAGGTGGCTTTGATGCCGTGCGCTCCCACACTCAATTTATTCGCCGTCACTTTTCTTCCCGTGCCAAGCGGCCCGTCGATGCTGGAATTCCAAGTCAAATCATCCGAACGGTCCGCCCCCCCGGTTTCAAATGATCGGGTTACCTCGCCTTCAAACTCGATCGCCTGCCCGGAAGGAAAGGGTGAACCAGAGGCAGGTGTTAATATTTTTACCTGGCTGCAACCGATCAAAAAAACCGGCAGAAATGCGAACAGGAAAAGAAAGAAAATGATCCTTCCCCTAATGGATGATGATTCATAATCCGATTTTCTCATTTTTCCTCCTCTCGATGATTCGTCAAGCTTTCAATCATTCGGGCCGCCTCAAGCTTGGCCCAATCCGTCACCTTGATTATTCCTGGCCGTCATTCAAAGGGGTTCTTTATCTTACCCCAAAATGGTCGTTCCCGATAAAGGAAAGAAAAAACCCCATCTCCTATCCGGAAATGGGGTCTGGCATTTCGCTTCATTGCATAACCCTCTCCCTGCGTTGAAAGAGCCCGTTCAATAGCCATCGGTCAGGGACGGCTACCTGTTCCTGCATTTCTTTATCTGGATTGGAATATAGTCAATTAGGAAGAGGTTGTCAAGAAGGGGAACAGAACGGGGGGCAGGGTACAGGGCGCAGGGTGCGAGGGAAAAAGATAGTTTTGGTTTCGGGTTGTAGGGGCGATTCATGAATCGCCCCTACGAGCGCTATGCTCTATGCCCTCTGCCCATGGATTAAGCGCTCAGTTCTAGCTTCTTCACAACATCCGGGTTGAGAACGTTCTCCGGGACTTTCCCCTGGAAAAAGGTGATAACCTTCTTTACCGTCTCCATGGCCATGGCGTAGGAGGCCTGGTTGCTTAAACCGGCGCTGTGGGGGGTGGACACCACATTCTCCAGCATGATGTGGTCCCGGAAGACCGTGGGTTCGGTCTCGAAAACATCGAGTCCCGCCCCGGCGATCCATCCTTCCTTCAAAGCCTTGTAGAGGGCTCTTTCATCCACGATGGGGCCCCGGGCCGTGTTGACCAGGAAGGCGGTCTTTTTCATGAGCCGCAGCCGATCTTCATGGATCATTCCCCGGGTGGAGTTGTCCAAAGGAACGTGGAGGGTCACAAAATCGGCCTTTTGCAGAAGCTCTTCCTTGGAATAATAAGGAATGTTGTACCGCTTCTGGAAATCCGGATATTCCACGATATCGTTGGCGATAACTTTGGCTTCAAAGCCCTGCACCCGCTTGGCCACCCTCTTGCCGATGTTTCCCAGGCCGATGATCCCCACGGTTTTCCGGAAGAGGTCTTCCCCTCCGCTGCCCCGCGGGTATAATCCTTTGCGCATCTCCCGGTCCTTTTTGGCAATCTGCTTGGACACGGCCAGCATCATACCGATGACCATGTCGGCCACGGAGCTGGCGTTGGCCCCCGGGTTACAAGTCACCACGACCCCTTTTTCGGTGGCCGCTTTTAGGTCGCTCCCCTCGAACCCCGCGCTGCGAATGGCGATCATCTTCAGGCGGTCGGCGCTCATGATGATCTTCCGGGTGGCGGGAAACATGGCAGTTACCACAATTACATCCGCTCCCTGGATTACCCGGCAGACTTCATCCTCCTGGGCCGGGGACACCCGGTCATAATCCTTCTCCTCCACGGTAAACCCGGCCTGCTCCAGGGTTCGGATAGGGTCCCGGGATATGTCGGCAAATTTTTTGGTCATGATCAGCACTTTAGGCATTTTCTGGCTTTCCTTCGAAAAGAGGGATCATATCCGATCTGTTTTTCATGAGAATGATTTTGGCATTCTCCCCGTGTTTGGCCAAGGCCATCGCTACTACTTCCTCAACCGTATCGGCTCTCTGGGTGAACATCTCTTTCAGAGTCTTATCATCAATTTTTTTACTGACCAGAATCAAATCGGCTCTCTTTTGGAAAATAGGTGCATTGGAATAATAGCATGCTGCTAAGCATATCGATCAAAAATACTCTGGTCTCGTTT
>JAPLIW010000216.1 GCA_026388915.1 Deltaproteobacteria bacterium | reverse complement strand
AGCCATCAGCCAGGGCGTGGGGAAAGTGAAAACGAGATTGCGGGAAGACAAGAATTTGGGGAGGAGAATCACTGAGCTGGCAGGAAATTTGGCCAAGGGAAGAAAACGGATACTTATTTAATTATGCCTGACCCCGCGCCCTTTTTACTACAGCCTTGAACAAACCTTTGGTATGATCCTTGGCTGCATACTTGGAGGAGGACGGATTGCGATTGTTGGAGTAGCCGTTAGTTATATAATTGTCCCTCTTATGGAAGGTCGAAAGGATGAATAAACCCTCGGATCACTAACCCTTGGGGGATAACCGGACGAATCAAATGAAGCGGTGGCTTCTTTACACTTTTGCGAGTGCGGCTCTGGGGTTCATATTGGGCTATTTCTTGTTGTAAGCATGGTTTTTCATAAGCTTGATATTCTTCCGATATGGCGATAGCGGATCTCCTTGGATAAATGTTGTGAACGATATTGTTTTTTTCAGTGGTTTAATCATGAGCATTTTAGGGGGGCAACTTCTATCGGCCTGATGCAGTTGGGGCAAATGCTTTCAAAACTGCTAAGTGTCTTCCTCGACTTCACTTCTTATATAATTGATGATTTCGTAAAAATTCGTTTTTATGCCGTTTTCATCATTCCCGCGAAAGCGGGAATCCATTTCAATCAAGCAGTTCTGGGCTCCCGCCTGCGCGGGAGCGATGGATTTGCCGACTTTTTACGAAATCATCATACTTGAATCATTCATTAATCTTTTGAATTCCTGCTACCAAAGGATAATCCTTGACAATAATATTTTTTGGTATTACTATTTTATAAAAGGAGGATATATGGGCCTCGTAAAAACATCCATCACGATTCCTGAAGACCTTTACCGAGGAGCTAAAAAGGTATCCAACAATTTCAGCGCGGTGACTGCCGAGGCTTTAAAGGAATATCTAAAAAGGCAAAAGATTCGGAAGGCGGTCGCCAGCTTCGCCAGCTGGGAAAAAAGATCTCAAAAAAGCGTAGATATGGTCAACGAAATGAGGAGGGAAGAGGGACGAAACTATGCAGACCGTACTCATCGACACTGATGTTGCCATAGATTATTTAAGGGGGGAGGAGTATGCCCGGGACTTCCTCCCTCGCTTATGGGAAACGAATCGAGCCTATCTGAGCGTCCTGACCATCTATGAACTCTATTCCGGCATGAAGGAAAAAGAAAGAGAGCCAACTGAAGATTTTATTAGCGCTTGTCTGATTGAGCCCATTTCCCAGGAAATTGCGGTCCATGGCGGAGAATGGAGGGCCCGTTATCGGCAAAAGGGATTATCCCTGACGGCTGTTGATTGCTTAATTGCTTCCACGGCCATCCTTCAAGGTCACAAAATCGCAACCCGTAATATTCGACACTACCCCGAGAAAAACCTACTCCTTTCCTTACCCCAAAGTTGAAGGTCGCCTAAAAAGACGAAGAATACCCATTGCTGGCTTCATTTCTTCCGGTGGGAGAAGCATTGCGGAAGGATTTTCAAAGGGGAAAAAGTTATCGGAAGCGATCAACAGTTATTAGGTTAAAGCTTGGTTCATAGTTTGGGATTTACCCCATTTTCCCTTTGAAATCGGTTGCCGAGCATTTCGGGCGGGATCCAGCAGCCATCAGCCAGGGCG
>JAPLIW010000071.1 GCA_026388915.1 Deltaproteobacteria bacterium | reverse complement strand
TGACCATGAGCAACATGGCGGTGGAGATCGGGGCCAAGTTCGGCTTTTTCATTCCCGATCGGAAGGTCTCCGATTTTTTGGAGGGGCGGGCGCGGAAGCCTTTCTCTCTGGTCACTCCGGATTCCGACGCGCGGTATGAGGCGGTTTATGAGATCGATGTCTCCTCCCTTGAACCCCAGATTGCCTTCCCTTTTTCCGTTGATAATGTCCGTCCCGTTTCCGGGGCGAAGGATATTAAGATTCATCAGGCCTTCATCGGCTCCTGCACCAACGGGCGTTTGGAAGATCTCCACACGGCGGCCGGGATTCTTAAGGGGAAGAAGGTCCATCCCGAGGTGCGTCTCCTGGTGATTCCCGCCTCCTGGGAGATCTACCGGCAGGCCATGAAGGATGGGACCCTGGATACCCTCATCGAGGCGGGGGCGGTCATCGGAAACTCCTCCTGCGGGCCCTGCTTCGGGGCTCACATGGGGCTTCTGGGGGCGGATGAAAACTGCATCGCCGCCATTAACCGGAATTTCAAGGGGAGGATGGGAAGCCAGAAGGCCCAGGTCTTCCTGGCCTCTCCGGCGACCGTGGCCGCATCCGCCATCAAGGGATATATAGCCGATCCAAGGGAATATTGAGGAGGTAGCGGGGAACTCATAGGAAATAGGGAGTAAATTCCAAATCCCAAGCACCAAATTCCAAACAAGCTCCAAAATCCAAAACACAAAAAGGCTAAACGGAAAACCTAGTTTGGAAATTTGGTCATTGATATTTGGGTATTATTTGGAATTTAGAATTTTTAGCAATGGTCCTTCTGCAATCCATGCAACAGCCATTACGGGCCCAGAGGATATAAAAATGGAAATCATTAGGGGGCGGGTGTGGAAGTTCGGCGACAACGTGGACACGGACGTGATCACCCCCGGACTTTACGTGGATGCCCCCATGGAGGAGATGAAGAAACATGTTTTGGAGGTTCTGAATCCCAATTTCCCCAAGGAAGTGAAAGCCGGGGACATTATCGTGGCCGGTAAAAATTTCGGCTGCGGCTCCAGCCGGGAAACGGCCCCCGATGCCATCAAGGCCCTCGGAGTCGCGGCTGTGATCGCCGAGTCTTTCGCCCGGATCTTCTTCCGCAATGCCGTAAGCATAGGCCTTCCCGTGCTTCCCTGCCCGGGGGCCTACGTGGCGTTCCGCGAAGGAGAGGAGGCCGAGCTGGATGTTTCCGGGGCCAAGGTAACAAACCTGTCCTCCAACAGGATTCTTCAAGGCCAGCCGCTGGCCAAGGATATCCTGGACCTTCTCTCCCAGGGGGGAACCCTGTCCCTGCTGAAGGCTATGGCGGAAAAAGGGCGGTCCAAAGAATAAAAAGGACTGAGGGGGACACAGAGCGGCTTCGTCGCAACCAAAAGAAATCACCCCCTCCCTCCCCTCCCCCCTCGAGGGGGAGGGATAGGGTGGGGGGGGAACGCTTATGGGAGCTTTGCGCGCTGTAAATTTTTTCTTATTCGTAGCCTTTATACCTATCTTCTCTCTGCGAAATCTGCGTAATCTGCGGATAAACAGTTTTTAGGTTTTTATGATTTTATAAGCAATGGAAAAACATCCTAGAGGGAGGTGTTCCCATGTTCGATAAATCCAAGATGGAAGAACTGGAAAAGAAGCAGCAGGACTGGAAGCAGGGATGTCTGCAGAAGACCCTGGACAAGATCAAAATGAAGGCCGAGCATTTTCCCAAGCAGTTTTACTCTCCCCTGGACATCCGCGACCTGGACCATGCCCGCGACCTGGGTTTTCCCGGGGATTTTCCCTTCACCATGGCCACCCATCCCACGGCCATCCCCGCGGAATTCCTGGTAGGGGCCCGGGCTCGGTACTCGGGCTTCGGAACCCCCGAAGACACGCGGGACCATTTTAAATTCCTGGTCTCCAAGGGATTCACCGGCCCGAGTGTCGCCTTTGACCTGCCCACGCAGATCGGTTTTGACTCGGATCACCCTCTTGCGGCGGGAGAGGTGGGCAAGATCGGGGTGGCCTGCTGCACGCTGCGGGACATGGAGGTTATCTTCGACGCCTTTCAAGGGCTGCCCATGGAAAACCTGCGCACTTCCTTCACCTGCAACGCCCAGACTGTGGTCATCCTGGCCATGTACGCGGCCCTGGCGGAGAAGAAAGGGGTCGCCCTGAATAAAATCACCGGGACCACGCAGAACGACATCCTCAAGGAATACGTGGCCCGCGGGACCTACATCTTTCCCCCCGGGCCCTCCATGCGGCTGGTGGCGGACACGCTGGTCTATGGAACAAAATATCTTCCCCGGTTCAACGTCATGTCCATCAGCAGCTACCACATCCGCGAGGCCGGCGCCACCGCCGCTCAGGAACTGGCCTTCATGTTCGCCAACACCATTGCCTACGTGGAGGCGGGGCTGAAGGCCGGCCTGCAGGTCGATGATTTCGCCCCCCGCCTGAGCTATCTCGGCGGGTGCGGGAGCCATTTCTTCGGCGAAGTGGCCAAGTTCCGCGCCGCCCGCAGAATTTATGCCAAGCTCATGAGCGAACGGTTCGGGGCCAAGGACCCGGATTCCATGCGCCTTCGCTATCCTTCGGGAAACGCCGCCCACACGTTCACGGTCAAGAAACCCCTGAACAACATCGTCCGGGCCACGGTGCAGGGCATGTCCACTCTCCTGGGCGGGTGTATGGGGGGAGGCTTTGCCGTGGCTTACGACGAGGCGCTGGGACTCTACACCGAACGGTCGCGGAAGGTCGCCGACGACACTTCCCGGATTCTGAGAATGGAAGCCCGTCTGGGAGACATGATCGATCCCCTGGCCGGTTCCTATTACGTGGAGTACCTGACCAACCAGGTGGAGGAGGAGGTCTGGAAGATCCTGGAGAAGATTGATTCCCTCGGAGGCGCGGTGAAAGCCATCGAAAGGGGATATATGCAGCAGGAGATCGCCCGGAGCGCCTACCAGTACCAGCAGGAGGTGGAGAGCGCGAAACGCGTGATCGTGGGAGTCAACAAGTTCGTCGAGGAGGAAGAGCCCGTAGAGGGGGGAATGACCTTTGATCCCACGGTGGAAGAGCGGCATCTGGCCAGCCTGGCCAAAGTCAAGAAGGAGCGGGACAACCGCAAAGTGCAGGCCGCCCTGGATCAGGTCCGCAGGGCCGCAGAAGGGACGGAGAATCTCATGGGGCCGGTGATCGAAGCGGTGAAGGTCCAGACCACCATGGGAGAGATCTGCGGGGCGCTGCGCGAAGTTTTCGGGGAGTACCAACCGCATACGCAGTTTTAAAGACAGTGTCAGTGTGAGTGTGAGTAAAGAGCAAAGGGCATGGCCTTCTTTACTTACTGACACTGACACTCATCACTCTTTGGAGGTTCTCATGTCTCAACTCCTGAGCAACGTCCGCATCCTCGACCTTTCCCGCATGCTCGCCGGCCCCTACGGGTCCATGGTGCTGGGAGATCTGGGCGCCGAGGTGATCAAAATCGAAGAACCGGCCGGAGATTTTACCCGGACCCCGGCCCAGTATCACATGGGCGGGATCGGGGCTTATTCGCGGCGCTGAAGAAAGTCGGCGCCGATTATGAAACCCTGAAAAGGATCAACCCGAAGATCATCTCCTGCTCCGTGAGCGGCTTCGGCCAGGACGGGCCCGACCGGGACCTTCCCGCCTACGACCTGACCATCCAGGCCCGCGGCGGGGCCATGGGAATCACCGGAGAGAAGGATGGAGCCCCGGTGCGCATGGGCCTGCCCATGGGCGATTTGAGCGGCGGTATGTTCGCCGCCTACGCCATTGCCGCGGCCCTCTTCGACCGGGAAAGGACCGGCCAGGGACGACGGCTGGACATCAGCCTCCTAGACTGCCAGGCCTCGCTGCTCACCTACATGGCCACCTACCATTCCATTGGGGGCCTGATCCCCAAGCCCCAGGGATCTTCCCATGAAATCCTGACTCCCTATCAGGCCTTCAAAGCGAAGGATCTCTACCTGGTGGTGGCCTGTCCCACGGAGAAATTCTGGCAGTCCTTGTGCCGGGCTCTTGGCCGGGAAGACCTCATGAACCATCTCCATTTCAACGATGCTTTCCAGCGGATCGTCCACCGGCAGGAGCTCTACCAGATCTTGGGGGAGATTTTCCTGACCAAAACGGTGGACGAGTGGATGGAGGTACTGAGGCGGGAGGATGTCCCCAGCGCCCCGGTGAACACCCTGGACCGGGTCATGAAAGACCCCCAGATCCTCCACCGGAACATGGTCGTCGAGGTGGACCACCCCGCGGGAGGGAGTTTCAAAGCGATGGGCAATCCGGTCAAGGCTGAAGGGGCCGAGGAAGTTTTTCATCACCCTCCCGCTCTGGGAGAACACACGGAAGAGATTCTCCGGGGTCTTCTGGGTTACGGCTCCCAGAGGATCCAGGATTTGATGGGAAAGAAGATTATTTTCCAACCTGTCAGGGGAGAACCATCCACGAAAAAGGAGGGGTAACATAAAAAAGGAAATTGACGGAGAATGAATAATCCCATAGAAGGAGAGAAGAATGGACGAAAACCTGCTGCTCACCGAGAGGAAAGACCGGGCTCTATGGATCACCTTTAACCGACCGGAGCGGAGGAACGCGCTCTCCCCGCTCCTCCTCTACCAACTGGCGGAGCTGCTGAAGAAGCTGAAACAGGAGGACGAGATCCGCTGCGTCGTCTTGCGGGGGGCGGGAGACAAGGCTTTCTCCTCGGGGTACGACATCGCCGCCATTCCGACCAACGTTCCCCCCGAGGTGATGGAGGAAATGAGGAAAAAAAATCCCCTGGAGACGGCTATCGAGGCGATCCGGGAATTCCCCTACCCGATGATCGCCATGGTCAATGGGATGGCCTTCGGGGCGGGCTGTGAAGTGGCGATCACCTGCGACATCCGGATCGCTTCCGAATCCGCCCGGCTGG
>JAPLIW010000386.1 GCA_026388915.1 Deltaproteobacteria bacterium | reverse complement strand
AGGTGTGAAAAAATCGATTCAGTTCTTTTTTACGTCATTCCGGCGAAAGCCGGAATCCAGTGTTTTCAAGGTGTTACGAACTTACTGGACCCCGGTTTTCACCGGGGTGACGGCTGAAAACCAATTTTTTCACAGCTTCAAAGGGGGGCAGGGGGGATTTCTGGCAGGGCAGGGGTCCCGGGGAAAATTCAGCCCGCTGGTTGCAGTTCTTCCAACCTGGGAATACCCCCTCAGAGCCGATCCATCACGTACTTTTTGAACAAAGCCCAAAAGAAAAATATCCTGACTTTTTAAAACAATGGAAAGGAATCAGCAGAGATTATGGATGGGAATAAGATTTCCTTTGAATGGATCGAGACCCTTCCGCGCCTGGAAGAGGCTGCCCGGATTCTGGGCCAGGCCAAAATCATCGGGGTGGACCTGGAAGCGGACTCTATGTACCACTACTTTGAAAAAGTCTGCCTGCTGCAGATCGCTACGGAATCCGCCTGTTATGTCGTGGATCCTTTGGCGGTAAGGGATCTTTCCGCGCTCCAGCCCGTTTTCTCCAATCCCCGGATCCGCAAAGTATTCCACGGGGCGGATTATGATATCCGTTCCCTGCACCGGCACTTTCGGCTCGAGGTCGAGAACCTCTTCGATACGCAGTTGGCCTGTCTATTCCTGGGCCTCCGGGAGACCGGCCTGGAAGCGCTGCTGCGAAGCCGGTTCCAGGTGGAGCTGAATAAGAAATATCAGCGGGCCGATTGGTCCCAAAGACCCCTTTACCCGGAGATGGTGGAATACGCAGCGATGGACAGCAGGTACCTGATTCCCCTGGCCCTCGTACTGGAAAAGGAACTGGAAGAGAAGAACCGATTATCCTGGGTGGAAGAAGAATGCCAATTTCTTAGCAAGGTCCGCTTCTCGCCCCCCAGCCGGGATCCGCTTTACCTGAGAGTGAAAGGTGCTTCTATCCTGGATCCCAGAAGCCTTGCGGTCCTAAAGGCTTTGCTGGAATTCCGAGAGGCCCAGGCTCAAAAGTCGGACCTTCCCCCCTTCAAGGTCCTCGGCAACGAACCCCTCCTGGAACTGGCCATGAAAAAACCTTTGCGGCTGGAAGAAATGGAAACGGGGAAAGCCCTGAGCGGGAAGCTGATTCAAAGGTATGGAACACGCCTGCTGCAGGAAATTCACCGGGCCATGTCCATTCCCGATAAGGATCTTCCGGTGTACCCCCGGAAAACAAGGCCGGATTTGTCATCGTCCGTGCGCCAGAGGGTAAAAGCGCTAAAAACCTGGCGGGATATGCGGGCAAAAAGCCTAGGAATGGAGCCCGGAATCCTTTTGAATAACGCCCTGATCCAAGATCTGGCTTTGAAAAATCCCCGGTCGATAAAAGAGATGGAAGAGATTCCGGGCTTGAAAAAATGGCGGCAAAACCAATTCGGGCGGGAGATTCTGGCTGCTCAAGCAAGGGGACACAAAGGGGATAGGAAATAGGGAAGGTGTTGTTCCCCATGCAGATCCCTCTTACAGCGATTCGCCCAGGAGGCGCTGGACGATTTCCTTCATGCATCTCTGGGCGTTGGAGTGGGGCGAGGGGCCCTTTCCTTCGAGGCTGGCCTCACTGACCTGGTCATCGACCCAGAGAGTCCCCAGAACCCTGATTTTCCTCTTTTCCAGCTCCTCGGCCACTCTTTGGCCGATTTTTTCCGACGGGATTTTATTGGGGATGGCCCTTACTTTTTTCACTCCGATCCCGTCGGCCAGGTAGCTGATTTTCTCGGCCAGGGCAATGGATTCGGCAGAGGGCTCAACCATGATGACGACCGTGTCCACGTGCCTTTCCACCCCCCGTCCAAAGCTCTCCACGCCGGCCTCGGTATCGATCAGAATAATTTCCTTGTCCCGCAGGACCAGCTTCTGAACCAGGTCCCGGGCCAGGTCGGCGAGGGAACAGGCGCAGCCCTGAAAAGGATCCTCGATCTTCCCGGCCATCAGAAATCTCAGGCTGTCGCCCCCCTGGAGGAACTCGCCGGGGATATCCCGAATCCCCATCTCTTCCCGGGTGAACCACGCCTCTTTGGGCTTTTCTCCCTTGGGACCCTTTCCCATGACCGTAAGGAGGGGCTTGGGCGCCTGGCCGAACCCCAGCATCCTGCGCAGTCCCGGGTTCGATTCGTCCAGGTCGATCACCAGGACGGAAAAACCCAATTCACGGAATGCCGCCGCCATCAGGGCAACGGCGGTCGTCTTGCCGGTTCCCCCTTTGCCGCAGACCGCGATCTTACGACTGGGGCCCTTCCGGTTTTCCGCGTGGACCCGCAGATAATCCCTGATCCTCTGGGAAGCCAGGACCATTTCTTCCTGGGTAGTGGCCAGGCAGAGACCGCAATCGATGCAGGGCTCGTCTTCGTAGTAGGCACATCCCATGGGGCAATGAAACAGACCCATTTCATCTCCATTGGTTTCACCCCCTCCCGTCCCTCCCGAAGGGGTGAAAAAATTGGTTTTCGGCCGTCACCCCGGTGAAAACCGGGGTCCAGTAAGTTCGTAACACCTTGAAAACACTGGATTCCGGCTTTCGCCGGAATGACGTGAAAAAGAGCTAAATCGATTTTTTCACAACTTCCCCCCCTCAAGGAGGAGGTGAGGGTGGGGGAATATAATTAATAGAGCCGGGCGATTTGCTGGGGAATGTGCTCCGGCGGGCGGACGACCTTCATCGACCTCGCCCCGCTGCGGCAGGAGACGACACAGCTGCCGCAGCCCATGCATTTCTCCGGGTCCACCGAGGAGCGCTCCTTTCCCGTGGCCGGATCCTTGATCATCTGAACGGCGCCGAACTGGCAGTGGATCATGGGCGAGCAGCAGCATTTATGGCAGTTGCAGATGAGCTGGTTGACCTCGCTCTGGTTGAGGGATATGTGAACCATGGGGTAGGGGTCGGTCTGCTCGAGGATCTGGAGGGCTTCCTCGGCGGTGATTTTTTTGCCGGCCCCGCGGTTGATGTTGTACTGGGCCGTGCGGCCCACATTGATGCACACCTGAAGGGGAACCCCGCAGTTCCGTTTCCGGTGCTCCCTTTTACAGGGACACTGGAGCAGGGCCATGAGTTCCTGCTTGCGAACAATCTCGCGCATATCTTCGGCGGGCAAGACGCCAGGCACATTTTGAACGGATTTCCATCGGGGGATAATCCGGAAGCGGGGTCCCTCAGGAGTCACATAGGTCTTGAGCATGTCATCCACGACTTCATGGTCCATGAATTCGGCGAAGAGGTCGAAATACTCCTCCCCCAGCTGGGAATCGTATTTCGGATTTCCCAGGGCG
>JAPLIW010000633.1 GCA_026388915.1 Deltaproteobacteria bacterium | reverse complement strand
ATGAAACCGAGCAGTCAGAAAGGAAGGACGGTGGAAGATGGCGACGAAAGAATATATGTTTAAGTATGGAAGAAAAGAAGTCCGCTTCAACTTGGATCCTCAGTTGGTAATGGGGGAACTCACGATCAAAGATTGCCCGCCCCTCAAAGACCCGGCCGCGGAGATCCAGAAAACGATCCGCAACCCGATTCAGTCCAAGCCTTTCCGGGAAATCGTGAAGCCCGGCCAGACCGTCTGCTTCCTGGTAAACGATCCCACCCGGATCGCCAACAGCCATGTTTTCATGCCCCTATTGCTGAACGAGTTGAACTCGGCGGGGGTTCCCGACCAGGACATGTTCATCATGTTTTCCGTGGGAGCGCACCGCATGCTCCCCGAAGCGGAGATGGTCCAGATGGTCGGGCCGGAGACGGCCAAAAGGGTGAAGATGTACAACAGCGACGCCCGGGACCCCTCGCAATTCAAGCTGGCGGGAAGGACTTCGCGGGGCAACGATGTGTATTTCCACAAGCGGGCCATGGAGGCCGACCATATCGTTTGCACGGGCAGCGTCGTGTATCACTTTTTCGCCGGGTTCGGGGGCGGCCGGAAGGCCCTGTTCCCGGGGGTTACCCGGTATGAAACCATCTGCCGCAACCACGCCCTCATGCTGGAGCCGGGAGCGGTCGCCGGCAGGCTCAAAGGAAACCCCGCCTATGAAGACCAGGTCGAAGGCACCGAAATGAAGCGGCCTTCTTTCCTGCTGAATGTAGTGCTCAATGAGAAGAAGGAGTTCCTCCGGGTCTACGCGGGGGACTACATTCAGGCTCACCTGGAAGCCTCCCAGTTCGTGGAAAGCATATACGGCACGCCCATCAAAGGGTTGGCCGATCTGGTGATCGCCACCTGCGGCGGCTATCCCAAGGACATCAACGTCTATCAACTGCAGAAGACCATGGACAACGCCTGGCTGGCCGTGCGCCAGGGCGGTGTGGTCATCATCCTGGGCGAGTGCGAAGAGGGGGTGGGCGACGATCTGTACCTGGAGTGGATGAAGAAATACAAAACCCCGGAGAGAATCGAAGCGGAAATCCGGGCCCATTTTCTCGTGGGCGGCCACAAGGCCTACGCCGTCACCCGCTTGATGAAGAAAGCCCAGTATATTCTCATCTCCGGCCTGGACCCGGAGTTGTCCCGGACCCTGCTCTTCACTCCGGCCAAGGATATGAAGGAAGCCCTGCAAATGGCTTTCGCCAAAGTGGGCCCCCAGCCCCGGACCCTGCTGATGCCCCAGGGAAGCCTGACGGTGCCCATACCGAAAGGATGAAGGACGAGAGAATGCGGAATGCGGATTGCGGATTGTAGGGGCGCGCGGCGCGCGCCCTTTGGATGTTCTGAGTTGGGAATAAGAACCGGGCGGATTCTCTAGGATTAAAAGGAAACGGATGAAAACCAGGCGCATGCCGGATAAGGTGATGAAGCGGGACGGGGCGGTTGTTCCCTTTACCCCGGATAAGATCCAATACGCCATCTATCGGGCGGCCCTCGAGGTTCTGCAGGATTTGAGTCAGTCCGGCAGGATCGCCAGGCGCCTGGTGGATATCGTTGTCCAAAGACTGGCCGAAAAATACCGGGACAAGCCCCTCCACGTGGAAGCCATTCAGGACATGGTGGAAACGGTCCTGATGAATCAGGGGTACGGCCGGATCGCCAAGAGCTACATCCTGTACCGGGAGAGGCGGAGCGAGATCCGGCTGGCCAAATCCGTCCTGGGGATGAAAGACGACCTGAAACTCCCCCTCAACACCATGGAGGTCTTGAAGCGAAGATACCTGCAGAAGGACGACCAGCGCAAGATCATCGAAACCCCTAGCATGCTCTTCCGCAGGGTGGCCCATCATATCGCTCAGGGGGAGAGGAACTTCAAGTCGTCCGTGAGCCCGGGGCAGGCTGAAGAGAAATTCTACCAGATGATGCGCAATCTGGAGTTCATGCCCAACTCCCCCACCCTGATGAACGCCGGCGCTTCCCTGGGCCAGCTCTCGGCTTGTTTTGTCATCCCCGTGGAAGATTCCATCGACGGCATCTTTGGGGCGCTTACGAGCATGGCCAAGATCCACCAGACCGGCGGGGGAACGGGGTTCAACTTCTCCCGCCTCCGTCCCAAGAAGGACCTCGTGGCCTCCACCAAAGGAGAAGCCTCCGGGCCCGTCTCCTTCATGAGCATCTTCGACCGGGCCACCGAAGTGATCGTCCAGGGCGGAAGGCGGCGGGGGGCCAACATGGGAATCCTGCGCGTCGACCACCCGGACGTCATGGAATTCATCGAGGCCAAGGTCGAGAAGAAACGGTTCTCCAACTTCAACCTGTCGGTGGGGGTCACCGATCTTTTCATGAAGGCCGTTATGGCCAACCGGGATTTCGACTTGATAAACCCCCGCACCCGGGAAAAGGTGAAGAAGGTCAAGGCCCGGATGGTATTCGACCTGATCGTGAATGCCGCCTGGCTGAAGGGCGACGCGGGTTTGATCTTCCTGGATGAAATAAATCGAAAGAACCCCACCCCCCGGGTCGGCCCCATCGAGGCCACGAACCCCTGCGGGGAATTGCCTCTCCTGCCGTACGAGAGCTGCAATCTGGCTTCCCTCAACCTCGCCCGGATGGTGAAAAGGGGGACCGTGGACTGGGAAAAGCTGAAGGAATATGTTCACTGGGGCGTGCGGTTCCTGGATGACGTAATCGAAGTGAACAAATTCCCCCTCCCCCAGATCGAGGAAATGACCTTCGCCAACCGGAAGATCGGCCTGGGAGTCATGGGCTTCGCCGACCTTCTGATCCGTCTGGGCATTCCTTACGGGACCCGAGAGGCCGTCCGGTGCGCGGAAAAACTCATGCGCTTCATCCACCGGGAATCCATCCGGACCTCCTGCGCTCTGGCCGAAGAACGAGGGGCCTTCCCCAATTTTCCCCGTTCCATCTACGCCCATCGGAACCTGAGAATGCGGAACGCCACGGTCAACACCATCGCCCCCACCGGGACGATCAGCATCATCGCCGGATGCTCCAGCGGCATCGAGCCTCTATTCGCGGTCAGCTTCATTCGCAATGTTCTCTCCGGGACCCGTCTCTTCGAGGTCAACCCTTTCTTCGAGGAAATCGCCCGGTCCAGGGGATTTTACGGCAAGGAACTCTTCGCCCAGATTGCTCATTCGGGTTCTTTGCAGAAGATCAAGGGAATTCCCGCCGATATCAAGAAGATTTTTGTAACCGCCTTCGACGTCGTTCCCCGCCAGCACCTGGAGACCCAGGCGGCCTTTCAGAAGTTCACCGACAACTCCGTCTCCAAAACCATCAACCTGCCCCGGGAATCAACGGTCGAGGATATCCGGAAAATCTACCTGTCGGCTTACCGGCTGAAATGCAAGGGGATCACGGTCTACCGGTACGGAAGCAAGCAGGAGCAGGTTTTGTCCTTCGGCTTCGGCGAAAGCGAAGGACCGGTGGTACATCCCGATCTTCTCACCGTTGAATCCGAATACGCCGGAGGTTGTACGGCCGGGGCCTGCCTTTTCTGAATGCTGAGTCCTGAGGGCGTAACCCATGTCCAGGGGACGAAAAAATTCGCTTGCCAAAATGAGGCGCTGATTTCTCCGTGGGCCGGCGTCCATTGAACATGGGTTGTGCCCATGGGAAATCTTCTTGTATTTCCCCGGGCTTATACCAGGCATGCGAGCGTTCCTCTGCGGATGCCAGGGGTGCCCTTTGGAGAAGGGTAATGTCCCGCCGATTTTGGCGGCGCGAATTTTTTCGCCCCCTGGACAACAAGAAGGGCCTTCCCCATCCAGAAATGAATTTTTTCACAGATTCTCTTTAGAAACGGGGGCAGGGGGGATTTCTGGCTGGGCCGTGGTCCTGGGGAAAATCCTGGCTGCCGGCTGCGGCTCTGCCAACCTATGAATGATCCCTGAAAGGCGAGGATTAAAAATGGAATCCCCCTCCCTCTCCCCCGTCTTGCTTTGGGAGAGAGGGGACGGGTCAGGGGGATTCCCGGGTGCGGATAAGGCGTGAACAGCCAGGGGTACCGAAAAAAATCAGGGTCTGGCAGGCGGACGGGGCCGGGCAGCCGGACGGGCTACCGACAGTTTCTTCCCGATGGGGCAATCCCGGCAGACGGAAAGTCCCCTCATGTAGATGTATTGGAAAAAGTCCCCTTTCAAGAGTTCCTTCAAGTTTTCCCTTCGGCTCATGATGTACCGTTTCGAACAGGAGCTTTTGGATATCGTCAGTTGCCCGGGTTGCTTGGGGCAAACGATCATGTCCTCCCGGTTTTTCGCCAACCATTTGTCCGGGGTCACCTTTTTTTGAGCCAAGGGCTCCTCATTCCGTGAACGAATTCGCTCTCGACCCTCTTTGGTGCCGGCTGGTCTTCTACGGCCTTCCGGCATGGTTTTCATCTTCCGGGTTTCCGCAGATTCCATTTTCCCCCCCGAAGGTCCAAAAGAATTAGGTGCTAACAATCTAATCAAATAAGGGGAATAAATAAATAAGGTAAACCCCGTATTTTTAGTCGGAAAACCATGTATTTTGGCGGATTCCAGACTGGTAGCAGGGATCTTCCGGCCCGCGGGAGACCCCGCGACGCGGAGAATTCATCTTTTCCCGAAATGGCGGCTAAATCACTTGATCTAAAGAAGAACTTTTCATCCCATGGGCTTGGGCGACGGCGGAGTAGACCACCTTCCCGTTCAAAACATTCACCCCTTTGGCCAGGGCGGAATCTTCCCGGATGGCATCTTGCCACCCCTTCCGGGCCAGGGCTTCCACATAAGTCAGGGTGGCATTCGTGAGGGCCACGGTGGAGGTCCAGGGAACCGCCCCGGGCATGTTCGCCACGGCATAGTGAACCACTCCGTGCTTGATGTAAATCGGAGCATCGTGGGTGGTGGGATGGTCCATGGTTTCGATGCATCCCCCCTGGTCGATGGAAACATCCACGATTACGCTGCCCGGCTGCATGGAGCGAACCATGTCCTCCGTAACCAGGTGCGGCGCGACGGCTCCGGGGATGAGAACGGCCGCGATGACCAGGTCCGCCTCGGCAACCGCCTCGGCGATGGTGTACCGGTTGGAGGCCAGGGACTCGATCCGGCCATGAAAAATATCGTCCAGGTACCGTAGCCGGTCCAGGCTTTTATCGATGACCGAGACCCGGGCTCCCAGGCCGACGGCCCTCTTCAGGGCATTGGTTCCTACGATACCGGCCCCGAGGATCACCACCGATCCCGGATGGACACCGGCCACGCCGCCCAGCAGGACTCCCCGCCCCTTCTGCGGCTTTTCCAGAAAGGTCATGCCCACCTGGATGGACATGCGGCCGGCGATTTCGCTCATGGGAGTCAGAAGCGGCAGGCTACCGTTGGGAAGTTCGACGGTTTCATACCCGATGGCCACGACCTTTTTCTTCATGAGGGCCAAGGTGAGGGCTCGATCCGCGGCCAGGTGCAGGTAGGTAAACAGGATGAGTCCCGGCCGGAAATATCGGTATTCCGAAGAAAGGGGTTCTTTGACCTTTACAATCATCTCCGCTTTTCCCCATATTTCCCCGGGGGTCTTGGCTATTTTGGCCCCGGCTTTCTGGTAATCGGAGTTCAAGAACCCGCTCTCCTCGCCCGCGCCGCTTTCCACGATTACCCGATGGCCGGCGAGGACCAGGGCATCGGCTCCCGCCGGAGTCAATGCCACCCGGTATT
>JAPLIW010000496.1 GCA_026388915.1 Deltaproteobacteria bacterium | reverse complement strand
AACCCGGAACCAAGAGCCTCTGGCTAGGGTTACAACGACTGGACGATCTATCGTCTATGTGGAAGCTGTTGACCACAATACCTAACTCCCATCCCTCTTCTTTCCCCCTTGTATCCAGCAACCCAGGTTATGGGTAAGGATCAGTTTAGAAAAGGGGGGCGAAGGGGGGATTTCTGGGCGGCGCGGAGTCCCAAGCAAAGCTTATCCTCCGGGTTGCGTCGCAGCCGCTCGGCGGTGAAAGTCTATTTGTGGAATCCTGGAAACGAAATCTATACAGCCTCTGGGCGGTGGAATTTCTGGCCGTTCTGGGCATGGCCCTGGTCCTTCCCTTTCTTCCCTTCTACGTCCGGGAATTGGGGGTCCGGGAACTGGAAGACGTGAAGCGGTGGAGCGGTTTCATCTACGCCGCTCCCTTTTCCCTGGCCATCTTTACCGGCCCCCTCTGGGGCTGGCTGGGAGACCGTTACGGCCGGCGGATGATGCTCATCCGGGCCGTCTTCGGCTTTGCCGTGACTTCCTTCCTCATGGCCTTTGCTCAGAATGTGACCCAGCTTTTTTTCCTCCGCCTGATCCAGGGCGGGGTAGCGGGATTCATCGCCGCCACCCTGGCCATTGTGGCGACCACCACTCCCCGCGAGCGTATGGGGTATGCCATGGGGATTCTCCAGACTTCTCTAACCACCGGAGGGATCATCGGTCCTCTGGTGGGGGGGTTCCTGGCCGACCTGATCGGATACCGGAACATTTTCTTCCTCACCGGTGGTTTTGGCTTCCTGGCCGGATTCCTGGTCATCTTTCTGGTCCGGGAGGATGCGAAACCCAAGGAAGACAGGAAATCTCCGGGGCTCTTTTCCAACTACCGCTTCGTTTTCACCTCTCCCACGCTGACCGCGATCTTTGTATCCAGCCTGATCGTCCAATTGGCCATCATGGCCATCCAACCGGTTCTTTCCCTGTTCGTGGAAATACTCTGGCCCTCCGCGGAAACCCTTTCGACGATGGCCGGCGCCGTTTTTGGAATCGCCGGCTTTTCCAGCCTTCTGGCCGCTCCCTACTGGGGAAAACGGGGAGACCGGACCGGCTACAAGAAGACCCTGGCCATCGCCACCCTGGCCACGGGGATCTCCTATGCTCCCCAGGGCCTGGTGACCGATGTTTTCCAGCTTCTCATCCTCCGGTTCATTCTGGGGCTCTTTGCGGGCGGAATTCTCCCGGCCCTGTACACGCTGACCACGCTGAATACTCCGGAAGAAAGACGGGGAGGGATCATGGGAATCACCCGCAGCGGGCTCCTGCTCGGAAACGTGCTCGGCCCGATCTCAGGAGGATTCCTGGGAGCTTCCCTCGGCATGCGTTCGGTTTTCGTCTTCACCGCGGTCCTGTTGGTCACGGTGACCTTCAGCGCCAAGAATTTCATCAAGGAACCCCCGCATTGAAAGACGCAAAAGGTTGCAGGACCGTCACGCCAGGGGCGTGACTTGAGGATCGCTTCGCTTGAGGCCCAAGCAAGAAGATAAACCGGAGGAACCGCTTCAAAATGTTGTATACTGAAACAGTCCTTACACCCTACCCCCTACACCCTGCACCCCGTTTTTATGATTGATTTACACATTCACACCAATGCCTCTTCCGACGGCCAGCATTCCCCCCGGGAAATTTTCGAGATGGCCCGGGGCAAAGGCCTGCGGGCCATTTCTTTTGCCGACCATAATTCCGTGAAAAATGTGGGCGAGGGAATCCGTTTGGCCGGGGAGTTCAGGATCGAGTTCATTCCCTGCCTGGAGCTGAATACGCTTTTCAACGGACTGGACCTCCATCTTCTGGCCTATTTCATCGACCCGCAGAGCCCGGAGTTGAAGAAATGGCTGGAGGAGATTCACCAGAAAAAGGCTGAACAGGCCAGAAAACGGCTGGAGAAGCTGAATGACCTGGGATTTTTCTTCACCGAACAGGACCTGAATGCTTTTTCCGCAGGACGCCTCCCCACGGGGATGTCTTTTCTGAAGGCCATTCTGAGCCACCCGGAAAACCGCGGGGACCCCCGCCTTCGGCCGTACATCGATGGAGACCGGTCGCGCTCACCCTACGTAAACTTCTACCGGGACTACTTGCGGGGAGGCAAGCCGGCCTTTGTTTCCATGGAGGATATTTCCACTCCCGCAGCCATCCGGAAGATCAAGGGGCTGGGAGCGATCCCCATCCTGGCCCACCCTTCGGACACCGGCGATGAGAACATCCGGGCCCTGATCCGGAAAGGGCTGGAAGGCCTGGAGGTGTATTCGCCCTATCATACCCCCGAGGAGCAGGGGGCGTTCCGGGTTTTTGCCGAAACCCAGGGTCTCTTGATCACTGCCGGCTCCGATTTCCATGGGAAAAATGTCAAACCCGATGTAGAACTGGGACAGGGTTCCGGAGATCACTACGACTTGCTGGACAGGCTGCGAGCCAGACGAAAGGATCGGTCATGACGGCAAATGAAATTGGGGGAGCCATCTTCGACCTCGATGGAACGCTCATCGACTCTTACCAGGCCATTTACCTGGGGTTTCACCACGCCTACACCCAGATGGGCCTTTCCCCGATGCCCTACGAGCAGGTCAAAAGAGTCGTCGGTCTCGGGCTGGACCATACCTTCCGGGAACTCCTGGGAGAGGAAAGGGTCCCGCGGGCTCTTTTCCTCTTCCGCAGGAAATACGAAGAAGTCTTCCGGGCAAATACCCGCCTGTTGCCCGATGCGCGGGAAGTCTTGGAAACGCTCCATGGCCGGGGCATCCGGCTGGCCGTAGCCACGAACAAACTGGGCCGCTTTTCCCGGGAGATCTTCGAGCAATTCGGGATGGAAAAGCTCTTCACCGTGATCGTCGGAGACGGAGACGTGCCGCAGAACAAGCCTGATCCCGAAATGCTCCGGCTGGCCATGGAGAAAATGGGAGTGGAGAAGGAGCGGGCCATCTTCGTGGGAGACTCGGTGATCGACATCCAGACGGCCCAGAATGCCGGGGTCCGGGTTTTGGCCGTCCCCACCGGGAACACGGAGCGGGAGGACCTGGTAAAGGCCCGGCCCACGGTTTTGCTCGCACGGTTTTCGGACCTCCTGGCGCACGTGTAAACGGAAGGTCTGTCTTGCCCGGAGCCCGGAGGC
>JAPLIW010000245.1 GCA_026388915.1 Deltaproteobacteria bacterium | reverse complement strand
GAGGACCCCAGGTTTTCGGTCAGGCATTTCATGTTGGGCTCATCGGCATAAGCTTCGCAGAAACCGGATTTGTACTCCAGCAGCCCTTTGGGCCCCACCGCCCCCCGGGCAATGACCTGGGCCGCTATGATCCCGTTCCGGGCCGCGAAAGCGGGATGGAGGCTTTTGGAAAAATCTCCGAAGTCGATGCAATAGCGCATGCCGGAAGCCCCGTCGGCGGCCAGGCTGATGGCCTGCTCCACCTGATCCGCCTTTAGGCTCAGCAATTTTGAGGCCGCGACCGCCGCGGCAATGGTTCCAAATGTTCCGGTGGGGTGCCAGTATTTGTAATGGGATGGCATGAGAGCCTTGCCGATTCGTCCGGCCACTTCATAGGCTAAAACCACCGCGGTGATCAAGGCAGGCCCGTCGGCCCCTACTTTTTCTCCCAATGCCAAAGAGGAGGAGACCACCGAGGCACCCAGGTGGGAGATCGACCCCATATGGGTGTCATCGAAATCAACGGTGTGGATCAAAGCCCCGTTGACCATGGCGGCCTGGGATGCGGAGGTTTTCATCCCTTCCAGGAAAATCGTGGCTTCCGGGTTTCCCCCCATCTCTTTCGCCAGGCCAAAGATCCAGTTAAATTCGTGGCTGGCCAGGGTATATCCGGCAATTCCGCAGCCCAGCGTGTCCAGGACGATGCCTTTGGTTTTCTGGATCACCTCTTTGGGCAGTTGCGAAAAGGACGTCTGGTTTACATATTCGGCCAGAATTTGAGTCGCACCCATACTTGCCTCCTTAAATGCCTAAAATCAAAAGATTCTGAAAACCAAGGTCAATTCCGCATTCCGAATTCCGCATTCCGCATTTTTGTCAGGCCAGCTCCTTCAGCCTTTTCTCTATGGCTTCAAAGGTCTGCCGGGCGAAACCCCGGGCCTGGCCGGTAAGGAAGACCCTTTGCAGAAACCCCATGCCTTCCGCTGCCGCCCGGCAGGCCACCGACGTCTTTCCATTTTCCACCGGGGTCATGACCAGGGACACCTTCTGGTCCGCTTTGACCAGACCCCCCAGACCTTCAAGAAGGAGCCTTACGGAAAAAGATTCGGGGGGAGAGATGTCCACCATCTCTCCCTTCAGCTTCAGGACCCATTCGGACCCCATCATCTTCACCCGGAGCAGGGCCCGGAAGTTGTTCTCGTCCAGGATCTCCATGCTTTCCATTCCCGGAAGGACGCTGAAGATGACCTTGCCGATCAACCGCCAGACCCGATCCGGGGTCGCATTCACGATAAATTCTCTTTCCGCCAGAACCGTGCCGGCCATGGGAATTCTCACGACCAGGGTTTCTCTGCGGCCGCGTTCTTCCCCGCGATCCGCCCGAAGACCAGGGCCTCCCCGATGTTACAGGCTCCCTGGTAGAGGTACCCCCAGATCGAACCGAGCTCGCCGGCGGCGTAGAGTCTGGGAACGGGCTTCCCGTCGGGGTCGAGGACCCGGGATTCCTTGTCCCTCCGGGGGCCTCCCTGGGTATTGATCAGCGCCGGCCAGAGTTGAATGGCGTAGAAGGGAGCCTCCAGAGCGCGCAGGTCTTCCCTGGGCCGGCCGAAGTCTTCATCTTTTCCCGCCTTCACGTGGCGGTTGAAGCGGGCGATGGTCTCTTCCAGCGCTTTCGGGTCCGCAGATATTCTGGACGCCAGCTCGGCTGCCGTTTTCCCCTGAAGGATCCACCCTTTCGCTATTTCCGCTGAGTTGTCGAGGCTCCAGGAGTAAAGGTCCCGGTTGTAGCCGGCTGTTCCCCGGCTCAGGGGACCCCGGCGCCGGGTTTGTTCGTCAAAGACCGCCCACAGGGGCACCCGGGGGAACTCCATTTTTTCGGTATCAAAATGGGATAGCTCTTGGTAATATTCGTGGATTTCGATCCCGGCTTCATTGACAAACCTTCGGCCGTATTTGTCCACGAAGATGAACCCTTCGCTGAGAAAAGCGACCCAGAAGGCCGCTTCAAACTCAGGGGCCTGGAAACCAATCAAACAGGACAACCGGGTCATATGCCAGAGGTCTGCGCCAATTTTCTGCGCCATCCGAATCCCATCTCCCGTATTCCCTGGCGTTCCCAGGAACATGGCTGGTTTGACCGGCAGATAATCCCATTTGGTCCTCGGGTCGTTCTCGTAGCCGCCGCAGGTCAGGATGACTCCCCGCCGGGCCTTGATGGAGATTCTTTTGCCCTCTCTTTGGGCGATGACTCCGACGATCTCTCCCCGGGCGTTGGGAACGAGTTCCTGGGCGGGAGTTGCGGTCAGGACCTGGATCCCCCGTTTAGCCACCAGGCCGGACAGGAATTTCCACAACCGCTGAGACGGCTTTCCCTCTTCCGGAGTTCCCTTGATGTTGTACTTCACCGCGTTCTCCGCCCCCCGAACGTGGGGGAAGCCGGCGCCGGCGATCATCGTGGGATAGGCCACTTCCAGGGGTCTGAAGACCTGAACGTCCGCGCCCATCTGCCGGATCCAGTCCCCGTTCTTCAGCGCCTCCTCCACGAAGGTCTCCAGGATCTCCCGTTCCGTGGTTTTAAAAGAAAGGGTATCCAAGTACTCCAAGAATTCCTTTCCCTTGGGGATGATGATGTTGCCGCCGCAGATGGAAGAATTTCCTCCTCCGTTGGCCATCTTCTCCAGAATCAGGACTTTCGCCCTCTGGTCATGGGCCGTGACCGCCGCCGCGGTCCCGGCCGAACCCCAGCCCACCACGACCACGTCGTATTCCATATCCCATTTTTCGGGTACGTTTACTTTCATCTCTTCCCCCTTTGTTCCAGAGATTCCCAGCTGAGTCTTCAAAACAGCCCTACGCCTAAATCCGAAATGCGAATATCGAAATCCGAAACAAACCTGAAATTAGAATTTCCTAAACAGGGCGTACGGCCGTGCGCTCCTACTTTTTTCTTTTAGACCTTTTGGATTTGAGTCCTCCTTTCTTGTTGTCTTAAGGCCCTTTTCGCATAAATTCTGTGTTCATCTATAATACTTATATGCAAGCTCTTTAAATCTTGTTAAGCATATGGGGATCCAAATTAGATAACCCCTCGATTTTTTTACTTAAGGCACTTGAGGCACTTTCTTTTGGCTGTGGCTCTGCCGCGCTGAGTTTCTCTGTGTCACATTAGGTCTTTCTATGATTTTTGCTGTAAATGACGGAAGGCCCTTTGCGCATCTCGTAATCGGCTTCCCGGAACAACCGAATGCAGGATTTTACATTCCACCCGCGTCCCCGGGAGGTTTCCGCCTCGGTATCCCGGGGGTTCGCCCCCGCCTCGGCCCAGAAGAGGTTCGCCCCGGACGCCGCCCCCAGCAGGTTGGGCTCATGGGTGCAGTTTCCGATCAACTCCCTCCCCATGGCCAGGCGGACCACGGCTACCAGGAAGGCCATGCGGTATTCGCTGATCATTCCATATTTCTCCAACGGGGAATGCGGAATGGTAATTCTCCGGGCTGCGCCGCTGTAACAGGGCTGAATCTCCCGGGTGATCAGGATCTTTTCGGCGATTTCATCAAGGCTGTGCTCGGGGCCCACCGGTTCCACGCAGGTTCCTATGAACAACCCCGATTCCTTTGCGGCTTCGATGGTCTTCTTCCGGGTTTCAGGGGATATCTTCGTATCTTTTCCTTCACCCATCCGGATGGCATGATAAATCCCCGTGAATCCCGCTTCCTTCAGCCTCTTTCCTTCCTTCAACCCGAAATCCCCGGTGTTGGCGACCATGACCGTATCCGGTTGAAGCCGGACCCTCACTTCCCGGGCGGTTTCGATGAATTTCCCGAAAGGATAATCCCCCGTAGCCATGAGGAATATGGCGTTAGCCCCCTCCGCCTCGACTTTTTGGGCCCGGAGGACCGCTTCTTCGACGGCCATCTCTTCCTCCCTCTGGAAGACCTGGTTGGAAGCGGCAAAGGAACAGAAGAGGCAGTTATTGGGGCAAGGAGAGCAATTCAATCCCACCTGGGCGTGCACCTCCGCCCGCCCTCCGCAAGCCTCCCGGGTGAAAAAATCGGCGGAAGCCATGACCAGCCCGGCTTCAAGGGAGGGGAGGCGGATTCCAAGCATATGCAGAATCTCCTGCCGAGTCAGGATGGCGCCGTCAAGAGCCTTGTTGAGAATATCCTTTATGAGCGGGCTGAATCTCAATCCTTTTTCTCCTCCGGGAGGGCGTCGGGGTGGGCCCATTCCACTTCGTCCCCGGTTTTGACGACCCCGCTTTGAATAACCCTGGCGAAAATCCCGAAACGGGGAACAAGGGAAAACCCGCAGTAATTGTAACTGTGGGGAATGGCGGGATCTTTGCCGATTTGGGTGATTTGCAGGACCGCTTCCCCGGCTTTGAGGCATTTGCCAGGGGTGCACTCGGCCCATTTCAAGCCTTCCACGAGCAGATTTTCGGCGAAGGCCCCTGCGGGGAAGGAAAAGCCTGTCTTCTCGGCCAGCTCTTCCACCCTCTCATTCAGAAGGAGGCTGATCTCTTTGTCTGTCCCCGTATGGGCGTCGCCCACCAATCCCATTCCCCTCTGAAAAAAGCCGGTCATGACGGCCTCTTTCCGCTTTCCCTTCTCAACACCCCGGCAGACCGCAACGACCCTGGCTCTCAAAATCCTCTCCTTCTTAACCATCCCCGCGTTTGAATCCTAAGAATATTTCCATTCGCCACGTCCGATCCGCTCCGAATTGAGATTTCCTTTTGCCTACCATGCGACTTCCGTTGCCGGCTAAAACAGGAATATGGCCGCGGCGATCACCGTGGTCCACCCGTTTTTTCCGATCGCCGACTGGGTGATATTGGTCGTCCGGACGATCCGGTCGCTGAGGCGGTAGAATTCCTTCTTCTCGTCCCAGCTTTTGTTGGCGTCAAATTCGATCCCCAGGGTGGAAGCCAGCATGGCTGCTGCCAGGTCTTCGGCGAAATCCCCGGCCTCCTTTTCCGACTGGCCAAAGGCGTGATGCTCGCTAAGGTAGCCGTAAAGGGATCGATCCGCGGGGATAGCGCAACCCACGGAGGCGGCAATGAGGCGGCGAGGCTCCGGGCTGCTGCAACGGGCCATAACGCAATAGGTAATGGCCCCCGACACCAAGGTTTGCAGGCCGCGGGATCGGGAGATGACCCGGCATCGGGGAGGCAGGATGCTGGACACATGGACCAGGTTCACCTTTTCGATCCCCGCATCGCGCAGGGCCAATTCAAAGGAACGCAGCTCTTCTTTATGCATGCCCACGCCGTTGGTAAAAAAAACCTTGTGGGGAACAAGAATTTCCAAGGATTCCTCCCTTTTCAAATTTCCCGGGTTCTCCGCTCGCCCAACAAAACCAGAAACCCTGCCTGGAGATGATACCCCCTGAAGGGGTTTTCAATTTTTTTCGTTTCCGCCGGCTTCTGAAAGAGGGTGCAAAGATACCCCTGGATGGAAAAGCCGGCCTCCATCATCCTATGCTCCATTTCTTTCAAAGAATAGATGCGGGGTGGGGGAGTGAGAGAGACGTGGCTCCTTTTCTTTCGGTAGAATCGACCCCACAAGCTCTCCCGGGGGATAAATCCGATCGCAATCTTTCCTTCCGTGTGGAGGACTCGGAAAGATTCATGTAATAATCTTTTCAGACTGCAAGCGAACCCTTCGGGGAGAACCATAAGGATCGATCCGACGCTTTGGGAATCCAGGGGGATGGACCCCCTTTTTTTAGCCGGAATCCTCATTCCCTTCCAGGTGCCCTTTTGCAAAGAGGGCCTGAAAAAAGATTTTTCGGAAAGGGAAAGAGCCGGGTCCTTCCGATGGGGCCATACCCTCAGTTCCAAACGAGGTTTTGCCAGGAGAGGGAGGAGGGGGGTAAAAGCTCTTTTCTCGATTTCCAGGACGAGTTTTTCCCTTCCGTGTTTTCTGAACAATTTTCCCGGAGCATAGCCGGGAAACAAAAAATCGGTTGGTATCATAGGCGAAGGGCAAAATCCCGGGCTTCCCCCCATGGAAAAAGATCTTTTTCCTTTTTCTTCACTTCTTAATCCTTGCGGCAAGTGCCGCCGGAGGAGCAGGGAGGGGTGCTGCACCGCTCTTGGCGCCCGCAGCAGGTGGATCCCTTGGGCCGGGGATTCTTCACCGGGTGGGAAAGGGATAAAATCTTTTCCAGGTTCCGGTCCCCGCAGTGCTTGCACTCCAGGGAATCTTTTCGGGTTCCGACTCCCTCCCAGATTTCTGAAGTTCCTCCGCAAGAGGGGCAGCGATATTCATAGATGGGCATTGTTTTTACCTCCCCAGGGACAAATTTTTTTCGCTTTTCTTTCCCGGCTTATAGAAAATGGTGCGGTTGTAAACCTCGTAGCCAACCGCTCCCTTATCCCGGAGTTTCCTCAGGGATGCGGCCATGTCCTTCTCGGCCACGCCGAAGGCCCGGGAAAGATCTTCCAGGGAACAAGGCCTTCTTTCGAGGAGCAAAAGCACTTCCCGGTCGATCTCTCCATAAACCCGGGCTGCGGAGGCGTGACACTCGGCGGGTAAAATCTCCGCCTTTCCTCCCAGAAGATGGGCCGCCTTTTCCAGTTGTTCTTTGCTGAGGGGGTAGGCAAATTCCTCCGCCGGCGGGCGCACCACCGTGTTTAAATGGATCCGGTTGGGGCCGATCTTCTCGATTCCCTCCCGAAGCCTTTCGATGTGCTGATCTTCATCGTTGAATCCCCGGCAGAGCATCACCTCCAGCCAAATTTTCCCGACATACTCCTTGCGGAATTTCTTCAGTCCCTCAAGAATTTGACTGAAGTCCAACGAATGATGAGGCCGGTTGATGAGGCGGAAGAGAGAAGGATGGGCGGCATCCATGGAGGGGATGACCACATCGGCTCCCAGGAGCGCTTCGCGCACCGCTTCCAGATGGAGAAGGGAGCCATTGGTCAGAACCGCCACCGGAACCGGGGTCAGCCGATTCACTTCCTCGATGATGGCTCCGATCCGGGAATTCAGCGTCGGTTCCCCGGAGCCGGAAAAAGTGATGAAATCCGGAGGGGCTGAGAGGGTGGAGAGCTTTTCCTGCAATTGCCGGATCACTACTTCTCCAGGCGCGTAGGGTTTCCGTTCGACTGTCTGATGGGTAGTCCGCCCGAGCTGGCAGTAGATACAATCGTAGGTACAGGTTTTCAGGGGAACCAGGTCGATCCCCAAAGACCGCCCGAGACGGCGGGAGGGGACCGGACCGAAAACATAGCTCGGAGAGCATGCAGGTTGGGTCGACGGGTTCATTTGATTACCCTTTCGTCTTGCCCCTTTTTGGAGGCTATTTTTGATGATCCTGAAAGAAATAAAATTTCCCTTCCCCTTTTTTCTCGCCCGCTTCGCAAGGCCGCAGAGAGCGCATAGATCATTTCCCGGAAAAACCTTTGCAGTTTTCGCCTTCCGGGAAGCGTTGGAAATGGGGCCGCCTTTTCCCATGCATCCTGGGCCTTGAGCCTTTAGCCATTTTTACCTCTGCGTGCTCTGCGCTCTCTGTGGTTAAGTTTTTATTTCCGGACCATCTGGGTTCCGCAGCTCGGACAATTCACCTGGAAGCAGGGGACCGCGGGTTGATGGGGGGCAGTCGTCCCGCACTTCGGGCAGATGCATTCTCCCCCCGGTCCGGCTCCGGGCCTGATGCCGCCCATTCTTCCTCCGCCCCCGCCGCGTCCCTGTCCGCGTCCTCCTCCAGCTCCGCGTCCGCCTCCCGCGGGCGGCCCCGTTCCGTCTCCTCTGGGCATTTTCCCCTCCTTTCAAAAAACCGTAAATCGTAAGGCTTTTCTCTCGCCCGCTTCGCTCGAGGCCGCAGGGAGCGCAGAGAGAAAAAAAGCTATTTTTGGGTTGTATATGAAGCGGGGTTCACTCTACGTTCCCTGCGGTCTCTGCGAGAGAAAATTGTTTTCATTTTTTTGTTTTTTCGAGTTTAGCAATCCTTTCCTCGATCGATCCCAACTGCTCCTTCAATTTTCTGGATTCCTCTTTCAGGCTCTGCAAATCTTCCTGGGGGGGGCCGGAAGGAGTCGAAGCGGGGGGGGAAGGTGAAACGCCCCGCCCCATTCCTCTGCCCATCCCCATGCCGCCGCCCATTCCCATCCCGGCGTGGGCCCTGACCGTCGGACCCTGGGCATAGGATGTTAGCTGCCCCTTCTTGTATTTTTCCAACACTTCACGGACTTTTCCCGAAGCTCCGACCAGGATTTTCATCCCCGCGGCCTGGAGGGTAGTAAAGGCGTTGGGCCCCACCTGTCCGGTGATGATTGCCTCTACCCCCTTGTTGGCCACGAATTGGGCGGACTGAATCCCGGCTCCTCCCGAGGCTCCGATGTTGGGGTTTTCCAATGCTTCCATTTCGAGGGATTGGGGGTCCACAAAGAGAAAATACTGGCACCGGCCGAAACGGGGGTCCATTTCGGAGTCCAGGCTGGGGCCCGTGGAGGTAATGCATACCCTCATGATTCACCTCCCTGGGTTTTTTCTTTTTCCAATTCATTGATCCGGGAATCGATGGCCGCCAGTTCATCGCGGATCATCCCTGCCTGGTCTCTCAGCATGCGAATTTCCTCCTCCCGGGGATAGGGGGCTCCATAAGGAGCCGGCCCCATGGCCCAAGGCCCGGGGGTTGGGGGAGCCATTCCGGGAGCATAAGCGGTTCCCGGCGCGCCGTACCCCGCATAGGCCCAGCAACGGGGAAGGCCTCCCCTTCCTCTTCCCACATAGGGCCAGGCCGGGGAAGATCCCCTGAACCCGAAGCCCATGCCCCGGCCGTACCCCATGCCGCGGCCTCTTCCATATCCAGATCCGTACCCGTAGTACATTTTCTTACCTCCTTTTTTCTTTTACCACCACCATCTCCGCAGGCCCCTTCCTCGGCCCGGGAATCGGCAGGGAAAAGCCCCATATCTCCACCCGTAGGGGGGCTGGGGCCAAGTTCCATAACCATAGGGGGTCCGCCGCCCCGAAAGGCCAAAGCGGGGGTCCCCCCACATCGGTGGCCTGCTCGCAAAATAGGGATTGCACCGCCCTCTTCCTCCACCCGTCATCGGGCCGATTCCCATGGGCCCTGTTCCATCCATCGCCGGCATGGTTGTTACCTCCTTTGCATGGATTTTTCTTGGGAAGAAATAACCCTTCTTCCCGATCAGCCCGCCGCCTTCGCTTTTCCCTCTTTCCCCGTGGAAGAAAGAGGATGCTGGGCGGAAGGCTTCTTCTCTTCTTTCCCCGAAGCGTTCACGAATTCTTCGACCCGATCGCTGATCTCCATGAAAGCCTTGGCCGCCGCTGAATCCGGGTTTGCGGTAACAAAGGGGTTGCCTTGATCGCAGTTCCGGACGATCTGCGGGTCCAGGGGAATGCGCCCCAGGAAAGGAACCTGGAGTTCCCGGGCCGCCTTTTCTCCCCCCCCGATTTTGAAGAGATCGATCTCTTTGCCGCAATGAGGGCATTTGAACCCGCTCATGTTTTCGACGATCCCCGCCACGGGCACCTGGACCATCCGGCTGAAGACCACGGCTTTGCGGGAATCGAGGAGGGCCACTTCCTGGGGGGTAGTCACGATTACGGACGCATCCACTTCGCCGATTAGGTGGGCGATGGATAGAGGCTCGTCCCCGGTCCCCGGGGGCAGGTCCACGATCAGGTAATCCAGGTCGCCCCATTCCACCTCTCCCAGAAATTGCTGGAAGACCCCGTGCTTCATGGGCCCTCTCCAAACCACCGGGGCGTCGGGCTCGGGCAGCATGAAGGCGATGGAGAGGACCTTCAGGTTGGAAGAAAAGGGGACCGGGAGGATTCCCTGGGGGCTTCCGATCAGCTTGGAATGGTCCAGCCCCAGCATCTTGGGAATATTGGGCCCGTGAATATCGGCATCCAGGATTCCCACTTCGTATCCCTTGCGGGCGAGGCTCACCGCCAGGTTGACCGCCACCGTGCTCTTGCCGACCCCCCCTTTTCCGCTCATGACCATGATCCGGTGGTCGATATGGGAAAGCTTCTCCTCGACCATCCTTTCCCGGTGGGCCTTCTTTTCGTCTTCCGAACAACTAGGAGCTTCGGAACAGGATTCGCATTCCCGGGTCGATTTGCATTTTTCTTTTTCCTTCATCGGATCTCCTTCATTGAAATTGACTAAAGTGAGCTATCGTGAGTTCAAGTGACTAAAGATTTGAAACAGCCCAACATCCTGTTGCCCATTCCCCGTTTCCAGTTAAAGAATTAACCCGGCAACGGGCAACTGGGAACCGTTTTCATTCCGCATTCCGCCCTGCACTACGTTGAGTGCAGGGCAGCCCTGAACCTCCCATGGTTCAGGGCGCAATCCGCAATTCGAAAAGGGTGCTTTAGAGATTTAACCCTTGTTCTCCCCGGAGGGCGCCTTTGGCATCCAGGGGGTAGCCGAGCAGGCGTTCGAGCTGGGTCCACATTTTTTTGATCTCCTGGGCCACGATTCCGCCGGTATACTCAACCACTGTGC
>JAPLIW010000892.1 GCA_026388915.1 Deltaproteobacteria bacterium | reverse complement strand
TCCTCCCCCACGGCCATTTCCTCTTCGAATCGGGAGAAAAAGTCCTGGGCGTAAAGGGAGCTGAGAATGTTCTCCTTCAGGCTGAATTGAACCCTGACTCCCCCCAGGGACAGCGCGGTGGAAGACCGGGTGTAGGCCGGATCCCTCTCCACTACCGCCACCCGGAGGCCGGGGTTTAGCTTTAAAAGGTGATAGGCCACCGAAGAGCCCATCACCGCTCCGCCAATCACAATGACATCATAAGATTTCTTTTCCATGGCTATCTTTCAAAATCAGCTCCTTCTCGCGGACCTCGACCCCTTAAGGGGCCTGCGATTGGGACATAATCCTCATATTGGAGAAAAGTATAACATTTTCCCTTCGATTGAAAATGGAAATTTGCCCCTGCCAGACAATCCGAAACCGCACCCGGGCATCTAAACAGTCAGAAGGGCCAATGTTACGGAGAGGGGAGGGTTTAAAATGAACAAAACAAAAAAGATGGAAGTGAAAAACCTGAATTCCCCCGAGGAAACCAGAAATTTTGATAAGGGAAAAGTGGACCTGGTGAAAATCGGAGGAGCAATGGTGGGGCGGGCCGTTTTCCAGCCCGGGTGGAAGTGGTCTGAATCGGTGAAACCCATAGCCAAGACCAAAAGCTGCGAAGCTCCTCATTTCCAGTACCACGTCTCTGGAACGCTCAGGGTGCGCATGGATGATGGGACAGAAAGAGACCTGAAAGCGGGGGATGTCTCCCTGCTGCCGTCCGGACATGACGCCTGGGTCGTGGGAAATGATCCGGTCGTCGTGGTTGACTTCCAGGGGATGCTGGACTATGCCAGAGGGCCTGGGAAGAATCGCTGAAGAGCTTTCAGGATCTGGCCGGCCCGATGGCGGTAAGTATGCAGAGCAAGGACCTTTTCTCTTGCTCTGCTCCCCATTTCTATAACTTTCCGGGGATCCCTTATCATGATTTCTTTTTTTTCCTGTGCCTCTTCGAGGGTATGAAATGTCAGGACCTCTTTTTCTGGAACAAAGAGCGATTCCATTTCCCGGGAAAATTCGGCCAGGACCGGACGGCCGCAGGCGCTGGCGTCGAACATTCTCTGGGTGAGGCCGGTCCTGGCCTGGGGTTGTCGAATATCGAGGACAAAACCACTTGCGTTGTACAGCCGACGAAGATCATCCCCGTAGGCTACTTCCCCCCGGTAAAGATCTCCCCTGATTTCATGCCATCCCCGGTCGCCGTATACTCCCCCGCCTTCTCCGATGATTCGCGATACAAGCTCCCGCCGTTTACGAATTCCCAGAGCATAAACTACCGCATGAACCCAGAGGCGCACGAGCGGATCTTGGCGCAAGGTTTCCATCTCTTTCCCAGTCCTCTTTTCAAGGTAGTCCCAGGCAAGCCTTTGAGGGAAACGACCCAAATCCCCCCGCCATACTTCCCATAGATTGGAAATATCGCTAAAAAAGCCGGGAGAATTCTGAATCGCCTTATCCAGCATGGGGTTGGGGTGCGCCGTGGACCCGACAAAAACTCCTCCGGGAAAAAGGAGAGGGCGGCCGCTCTCTTGCGGATAGAATAGCTCGGGATCAGAGGCTAAGGGGAGGTGAATTGGCGGAATTCCTTTCCATGAGTCCCGTAGGGATATCTGATTCGTGATCTCGCGGTCCCAGCAGAAGACCATGGTCCGGGCAGGGTCGCAACATTCCGGAAACCCGTACCCTTCAGGATCATCCACAAACCAGATAATCCAAGGAATTTGAAGAGTTTCCTTAATATTCTTGAGAATATTTTTTAAGGTTAAATGGATAGGAAGATCCAGGGTGAAAACAGCCGCCGGTCCCTGAGAGGCAAAGGATTTCAGGGTTTGAAGGTTCTCTTCATGCTGCGGGAATGGAAGTTCGAGCACCTCGATTCCCAGGGTGCGAAAGGCCCTGGCCATGGAAGTATGAATGTATGGAATTACCAATCCATCGGGTCGGAAGGCGAGGATGCGCATTCTATTGAGCCAAAAAATGGAAATCGGTTAGAAGAAGGAGAGTGTTCAAAGAATTTCCAAATCAGAAAACGAATCCCACCTTTAGGTAATCAGGCATTCCGGCGGTCGTCCTTCCAGAATATCCCGGACCTGCCGGGCCACGGAATCCGACAGACGGTCTCCCGCTTCCTGACTAAGAGCCCCCATATGTGGAGAAAGGACCACATTCTCCAATTTGGTCAAGGGATGGCCGGGAGGCAGGGGTTCCGTGGCAAACACATCCAAAGCGGCCCCCTTTATCCGCCCTGTTTGGAGGGCCTCGATTAACGCCTTCTCCTCGATCACCCTCCCGCGGGAAGTGTTTACCAGGACCATCCCCGGTTTCATGGCGGCCAGGGCGCAGGAGTCAAGTATTTTTTCCGTCTTTGGAGTTATGGGGACATGCAGGGTAATAATATCAGACTGAGACAAAATTTCGCTGAAGGATGCTGATTCCACCCCCAGTCGAACATAAAGTGAAGGATTAATAAATGGGTCATAACCGATTATTTTCATGTC
>JAPLIW010000632.1 GCA_026388915.1 Deltaproteobacteria bacterium | reverse complement strand
GGTCATCGCGCTTCGAAACATAGGAGCCTCCTTTTGAGAATTTCCATTCGAGAATGGAATCATCGGATCCCATTTTCTGCCTTCCAAACATCTAACCCATACATCAGTTTCTTTCTCGGTGTCAAGGCGGGAATGGGTCTTGCCTCCCTTCACTTTTGAGATGTCTATTCTTGTAGCCCGGGGACAAGGCCGTGGTTGGAAGGCAGGATCGGCGGGTGGCGAAGATCCGATGAAAGATCGCTTCCCTTCCGCAGAGGGAGGCGGTACGGGCAGGGCCACCTGCGCACCCCCGGGCCGATTCCGCCCGGACCGATGAAAGAATCCGTGCCTCATCATGCCGAGAACCACAGCCTTGCCCCCGAGCCGGGCAAAGCCTCCAAGCTATGAACATTGATCTGATTTCTGGAAAATGAAGGGGGGCAAGGGGAATGGGTTGAGAAATCCATTTTCTTTCGAAGGTGGATGCAGATCGGATTTGACTCACAGGGGGAGGGTATTTGAGGGGGCCGGAGAGGATCGGGGAGACCGCAGCGGGCTGATCAGGGGCAAACCCGCAGCCACGAAGGAACCCTCCGGATACCTTATACCCCGTCCGTAAGGCAGCTCAAAGGAACCCATCTTCGATCCTTTTATTTTATGGGACGCAGATTTACTCTGCGGAATCTGCGTTCATCTGCGTCCCAAGCCTTCTTACTTCTTGTATTTCGGGTTGGCCAGCCAGGCCTTTTTCAGCGTGTCCCCGCGGAGGCCGCTGCGCAGGGCTTCCAGGGCCAGGATGTCTTCCGGGGGAATGTTCCCCAGGCTCACGTTGGAGCCGAAGCGGAGGATCAGGAACTGCTGCTGGTTCTTGATGGGCGCTTCCCACTCCAGCTTGGTGAGGTCGTCCACGCCCTTGATGATAGCTTCCACTTCGTCGTCCTTGGGTTTCCCGTCCTTGTCGTAGATCCCCACCCCCTTGCCGGCTTCCCGGGCTTCCACGATGACCTTGAAGGCCCCGTTCTTGAGGTCGGCGGCGATCTCCTCGTGCAGTTTGGTCGTGGCCACCTTGTCGTCGGGGTCCTTCTTCCCCACCTCGGAGACCACCATGAAGCCCATGTCCACGGCGCGCTTGATACAGTCGGCGCGGGTCTTCATGTCGATCTCGATGGTGCCGTCCGACACCTCGATGGCGTTGAACCCCAGCTCCTGGCAGCGCTTGAGGTATTTCGGATAGGCGTGCTGCCAAACCGAAACTTCCAGGAAAGTCCCGCCGGGGCAGATCCAGATGTCGTAATCCTTGACCATCTCCACCTTCTCGGCGGTGTAATCGATGTCCAGGAAGGCGCTCGTGCCGAAGGTGAGCTTGATGAAGTCGATGTAATCGGCGGCCGAATCGAGAAGGTCCTGGGTGCCGCTCAGCCCCAGCCCCTTGTCGATGATCATGGTTAATCCTTCTTGGCGCGGCTTTACGGTGCGCCCCGGAACGGGCATTTCAAAGACTCCGTCGAACGATTTTACGCGGCTCATGTCAGATTCCCTCCATGCAATTTTTTGCCCCGGCCAGGACTGATTTGACCGGGTTCAGTTTCACTTCTCCAACGAAGCGATTCATGACTTTTAAACGACGCCCCATCAGCTCGGGCGTATCAAAGTTCTCCACCGGGATCACGTCGTAGAAGACCAGCGTAGGTCCCAGTTTTTCCGTGCAGTTGTCGAACAGGATCTTGACGATCTTCTCCTTGCGGGTGACTGTTTTCACGATGGGATTGTCCCGGCCCGACTCGATCTTCGCGTCTACCACGGTCACCCGAGGATTCAAATAGCTAGGCTCGGCGGCGATGTGTCCCATGTCGATGGCGATCTTGTGTCCCCACACATCGGTCACCCCCGGCGGCATGTCCACTTTCAGCCTCTGGTTGGCCTTGGGAAAATCGTAGATCAGGTTCCCCAGGCGGATGTTGTCGTAGAGCGACCCCATGTAAAACTCATAGCCCTTGTCCGTGAACCGGAAGTGGGTCATCTCCGTGCTGAAGATCCTCCAGTCGTCTTCCAGCCCCTTGAGCAGGAAGACGGTCTTGCCGGCCCCGGCTCCGCCTACTACCATGAGGAGCGTGTTCCGGCTGGAGCTGTACATGGAGCTGGCGTGAAAGCTGTAAATGTTGTGGTACCGCTCCAGGGTGGCCAGGAGGTATTTAAAGAAAAGGCCCAGATTTCCGAAGAGGGAGTACCGGTTGTCCGAGCACTCCTTCTCATACCGGGTGAAATCTCCCGTGCAGGTACAGACTTTGTCCGTTACCTTCACCTGGGGCTGGACGTTGGGCTCGTCGATCACCACGAAGTAGGAATCCAGGTCGTCGGAAAAAGGGATCTTCTCGATGGAATGGATGTTCGTGAGAAGAGACTCCATGACCTGGCCCTCGAAGTACCGGGGCTCGTGGATCAGCTTTTCGCTGTTGGAGAGGATACCCAGGCGAGCATCCACGATCTTTACGGCTCTCTTGTACATCGATCTGACTCCGTTTTTTAAACTTTAGGCACTTTAGCTCACTTTAGATCACTTTAGCCACTCTTTGTGCCACTCATGGGCAGACTCTTTAAATTCCGTGAAGAAAATTTTCTTTAGGCAACGATCCCCAGAAATCCCCCCTGGCCCCCCTTTGATAAAGGGGGGCCAGGGGGGATTTCTGGGATGAGGGGTGTTCATGGACAAAACCTTTCTTTGGTCTTTATCCATATCTTGAATTTTTTTAATATACCTCTGTGATCTCTGCGTGCTCTGCGGTTCATCGTTTTTTGGTTGCGGCTCCGCCGCGTTGTGTTTATCTGTGTCCCATTCAGCTCTTTTATTTCCTCCTGGGGTACGCAATGGCCGCCCGGGCCGCGGCCAGCCGGGCGATGGGCACGCGGTAGGGGGAGCAGGAGACGTAATCCAGGCCGGTGAGGTGGCAGAACTCCACCGAACTCGGATCTCCTCCATGTTCCCCGCAGATCCCCACTTCCAGCTTGGGATTGGTCCTGCGGCCCTTTTCCACGCCGATGCGGATCACTTCGCCCACCCCGGGACGGTCGATGGAGACAAAGGGGTCCGAATCCAGGATCCCCTTCTCCCTGTAAAAGGGGAGAAATTTTCCGGCGTCGTCCCGCGAGAGGCCGAAGACGGTCTGGGTCAGGTCGTTGGTCCCGTAGGAGAAGAACTGGGCCACCTGGGCGATCTGGTCGGCGGTGATGGCCGCCCGGGGAAGCTCGATCATGGTCCCGGCCAGGTACTTGATCTTCATTCCGGTCTCGGCCATGACCTCCTTTGCCACCCGGTCCACGATCTCCCTCTGGGCGCGCAGTTCGTTCACGTGCCCCACCAGGGGGATCATGACCTCGGGGATAACCTTGCCCCCTTCTTTGGCCACTTCACAGGCTGCCTCGAAGATGGCCCGGGCCTGCATCTCGGTGATTTCCGGATGGCTGATTCCCAGGCGGCAGCCGCGGTGCCCGAGCATGGGGTTGACCTCTTTCAAGCTCTCCGCTCTTTCCTTCAGCTTGTTGAAGGTGATCCCCATCTGAGCGGCCAGTTCCCCAATCTCCTGGTCGGTGTGGGGCAGGAATTCGTGAAGCGGGGGGTCGAGAGTCCGGATGATCACCGGGTAGCCGTCCATGGCCCGGAAAATGCCGATGAAATCCTTCTTTTGCATGGGCAGGATCTTAGCCAGGGCCCGGCGCCTCTCTTCCTGGGTGTCGGCCAGGATCATCTCCCGCACGGCGGCGATCCGCTCGGCTTCGAAGAACATGTGTTCGGTCCGGCAGAGGCCGATGCCCGTGGCCCCGAAGAGTCGGGCGGTGGTGGCGTCGCGGGGGGTGTCGGCGTTGGTGCGAACCCCCAGATCGGCGATTTCGTCCGCCCAGGACATGAGCTTGGCGAACCGCCGGTAGATCGGGGAATCTTCGGGCCGAATCTTCTTCTCGATGAGGACCTGGATGATCTCCGAGGAACTGGTGGGAAGCTGTCCCTCGATCACTTCTCCGGTGGTCCCGTCGATGGAGATGTAATCTCCCTCCCGGATGGTACGGCCGTTGACTTCCATGACGCCGCTTCCGTAGTTAATGTTCAGGGCGGTACACCCCACCACGCAGGGTTTTCCCATGCCCCGGGCAACCAGGGCCGCGTGGGAGGTCATGCCCCCGCGGGAGGTAAGGATTCCCTCGGCGGCGTTCATTCCATGAATGTCCTCCGGCGAGGTCTCGATGCGGACCAGAACGCTCTTCTTTCCCGCTTTGGCCAGTTCCATGGCCCGCTCCGGGGTGAAAACCACCGCGCCGCAGGCCGCGCCCGGCCCGGCATTAAGCCCTTTGGCCAGGAACTTACCCCCCTTGACGGCTTGAACCTTGGCCTGGGGGTCGAAGACCGGCGCCAGAAGCTGGTTCAGGGAATCGGGGTCGATGCGGGAGATGGCCGTTCTCTTGTCGATCAGCTTTTCCCCCACCATCTCCACCGCGATCCGCAATGCGGCGAAGGCGGTCCGCTTGCCGCTGCGGGTCTGGAGCATCCACAGTTTCCCCTGCTGGATGGTGAACTCGATGTCCTGCATGTCCTTGAAGTGCTTCTCCAGCCTCTGGTAGATCTTTATCAGTTCCCCGTAGGGTTTGGGAAGCATCTCCTCCATGGAAAGAAGGGTGGAATCGGCCTTGCGGTCCTTGCCGATAGGCTGGGGGGTGCGGATCCCGGCCACCACGTCTTCTCCCTGGGCGTTGGGCAGGAACTCGCCGAAAAAGAACTTCTCTCCCGTGGCCGGGTCCCGGGTGAAGGCCACGCCGGTGGCGCTCTCTCCGCCCATGTTGCCGAAGACCATGGTCTGGACGTTGACCGCCGTGCCCCAGTCCGCAGGGATCTTGTTCAGCTGGCGGTAGGTGATCGCCCGGGGGGTATTCCAGGATTCAAAGACCGCCCCGATGGCGCCCCAGAGCTGTTTGCTGGGGTCTTCGGGAAAGTCGTTGCCGGTTTCCTTTTGCACCATGGCCTTGAACTCTCCCACCAGCTCTTTCCAGTCGTCGGCGGAAAGTTCGATGTCCAGCTTGACGCCCTTCTCCTTTTTCCTCTCGGTGATGAGCTCTTCCATCTGGTCCCGGTGAACGCCCAGGACCACGTCGCTGTACATCTGTACGAAGCGGCGGTAGGAGTCGTAGGCGAAGCGGGCGTCGCCGGACATTTCAATCAGGCCATTGACGGTCTTTTCGTTCAGGCCGAGGTTCAAGATGGTGTCCATCATCCCGGGCATGGAAACCCGGGCCCCGGAGCGGACCGAGAGGAGAAGGGGATTCCGGGGATCGCCGAACCTAGCCCCCATGGCCTTTTCCACCTTGGCCAGGCTCTTTTGAACCTGGTTCCGAAGCTCCTGGGGATACCTTTTCTTGTTGGCATAATAAAAGGTACAGACCTCGGTAGTGATGGTGAATCCGGGCGGAACCGGGATCTTCAGGTTGGTCATCTCGGCCAGGTCGCACCCTTTGCCCCCCAGCAGATTGCGCATCCTGCTGCTCCCCTCAGCTTTGCCCGCGCCGAAAAAATAAGCATACTTTTTAGCCATTTCCCATCCTCTTCTCAAATGAATTTATTGGACACAGATTTGCACAGATGAACACAGATAAAAATAAAAAGCCTCAAATGAAG
>JAPLIW010000558.1 GCA_026388915.1 Deltaproteobacteria bacterium | reverse complement strand
CTGGTTCCCTCGGCCGGAATCCGCTACAATATGAGCAAATATTTCGGCGACGACGTGGGCTGGCAGACGGGATTGATCCTGCGTTACCGGGCTACCGAAGTCCATGCCCAGTATGCCCATGGCTTCAACCTTCCCGGAGTCGATGTGGTCTACCAGTACCAGGTCTGGAACCAGGGAGAGAAATGGAAGAACCTCGACTCGGAAAAGATCGACCATTATGAAGTTGGGGTTTCCCAGAAATTCACTTCCTGGCTCAAGGCAGATCTGACTTTCTTCTGGGATTACGGGAAAGACCGGTTGATCTTCAAGGCCCCTCCCGCGCGCTTCGAGAACCTGAACGAGTACCATACCCGGGGCCTTGAGGCGACCGTGACTTTTACCCCCACCAAATACCTGGAGGTTTTTGCCGGAGGGACCTACCTGAGGGCCACCCCGGGAGACCTGCCCTATGCCCCGGAAGTGACGCTTACCGGGGGGGTCGCCTATTCCTTCTGGGATCGGTTTCTCTTGAATGTGGATGCCCAGTATGTGGCCGAAAGGTACGTATCCAACCCCCGATATCCCACGGCTACCCCGGGCAAAGTGAGCGATTATTACCTGCTCAATTCCAAGCTCACTTTCCGCCTGACTCCGAAGCAGTCTAAGGTGCAAAGTCACCTTTACGTGGCGGCGGAGAACCTGACCGATAAACAGTACGAATACCTTCCCGGATATCCGGCCCCCGGCATTACCATCATGGGCGGGGCGAAATTGGCGTTTTAACTGATCGAAAGGGGAATGTATGGATAAAAAGAGCTTCTTCAATCAGATGGCCGAGGGTTGGGATGAGAGATTTTACGCGCAGGAGATGAGGGAACGACTTCCGCAGCTGGTTTCCTTGTTCCAGCTACAAAAAAGAGCACGGATTCTCGACGTGGGAGCCGGAACCGGAGGGATCATTCCATACCTCCTGGAAGCCATCGGCCCGGAAGGGTCCCTCTGGGCGATCGATTATGCCGAGGAGATGGTGAAGATCGGCCGGATGAAATTCCAGAAGGAGAGCCGGGTCGTTTTCGAACTCGCTTCGGTGGAGAACCTCCCCTACAAGGATCAATTCTTCGATCATGTGGTCTGCTTCGGCGCTTTCCCCCATTTTGAAGACAAGAAGGAGGCCCTGGAGGAGATGGGGCGGGTCCTGAAAACCGGGGGAACCCTGATGATCGCCCACACCTTGAGCAGCGTAGCCCTTCGCAGCCATCACCAGAACTGCGGCCCGGTCTCCACCGATTTTCTGCCTGAGGAAGGGGAGATGAGGTCCCTCCTGGGAAAAGCCGGATTTCAGGTCAAACGATTGATCGACGAGCCTAAACGTTATCTGTGTGAAGGGGAGAAGATTTAGGAAAGCCCGCCTAGGTGAGATTGAACGCCTCCCTGGCTTTCGCCATACCGGGGAGTTGTCCCTGGGTCCCCATCATGTAAAGGACCGCCCCAAAATACTCGCCCCTCCCCGGTTTTCGAAAAAGGAACCCCTGGTCGAGAAGACTCCAGGAGGAAATAGGGTATTACCCATGGGGATCAGGCTGAAAAAATTCGGATCATCATCCTGAGGCGATTATTCTTCCATTGGATCGGGCCTCTCCCGGAGAAATTCGCAAGGTGAAAGTGGTTTGCTTAGTGTTTCCTCTGGAGCTATTTTCTCGCTGGCCTCTCTCCGCGGAGGATAGGCGGGAGGGTTATGGGAAAAACATGATCCCGCCGAGCCTGATGATCCGAATTTTTTCAGCCTGACCCCCAACGTGATCACAAGATTGGGGCTGGGCAAGTCCCAAAAACAGCCTTGACACGCCGCTCTTAAATGGTATACCATTTTGGTATGGAATCAGGCATGGAACCCGGGAGGGATAAGAAGAGGATCAAGGGGGCGGATGTGTACGCCCTGATCCGGCAGGCCATCACCAGCGGGCGCTTCTCCCCCGGGCAGCGCCTGAGCGAACGGGAACTGGCGGTGCAGTATGGCGTCAGCCGCACCCCCATCCGGGAGGCCTTCCGCCACCTGATCCAGGAAGGTTTGGTCGTCTACAAACCAAACTCGGGATACCGGATCATCCCCCTTTCGGAGGAGCTGGCCCGGCACATCCTAATGGTGCGGGAAACCCTGGAAAGCATGGCCGCCCGGCTGGCCGCCCAGCGGGACCCCAAGGGTACGGCGGAGGCCGCGCGGCTAACCCTTCCCAAGGCCCGTCGCGCATACCGGGAAGGCCACCTGTCCGAATTAATCGCCGCCAATCAGAGTTTTCACCAGGCTCTGGTGGAAAGGAGCGGAAATTCGGTCCTGGAGGCCATGTACCGCACCCTCCAGGGATACATCGGGCTGATGATGAGCATATCCCTCTCCTGGCATCGACGCCCGGTGGAAACCTTCCGGGAACACGGGGAGATCATCCGGGCTCTAAAGAGTGGAGACCCCGATGCCGCGGAGAAAGCCATCCGGCGGCACGTTCGCAGCGCCTATGAGGGCGTTCTCCGGAATGTGAGACAGTACCTGACCCAGACGGCAGGGTGATGACCGCAGAACAAAGCATTTGAATGCGGAATGCGGAATAAATGATGCAAAAAAGGTTAGGAGTTTGCCATGGAAATGAAAGAAGGGATTAAAAAACTCGAGGAATTGAAGCAGAAGGCCTCCCTGGGCGGCGGGCGGGAGAGGATTGAAAAATTGCGCCGGGAAGGTTATCTCCTGGCCGAGGAGCGCGTAAATCTGTTTTTAGACCCCGGAACCTTCGTGGAATTCGGTACCCTAGCCGGTCCCCAGCCGGCTGAGTTCGGCCCCCCTCCGGCTTACGTTCCCCGGGATGGGGTCATCACCGGGTTCGGCCAGGTGAACGGCCGGACCGTGGGGGTATTTGCCCACGACAAGACCGTTCAGGGAGGGTCTTTGGGCAACGTCCAGGCAACAAAAATTTCGACCCTTATCCGGCGAGCCAGCGAGCTGAAGGTTCCGATCGTCGCCTTGCAGGATTCGGTGGGAGCCCGGATCCAGGAAGGGAACAAGAATGTGGGTTTCGACAGCATCTTTTTCGCCCTCACCCAGGCCTCAGGGGTGATCCCCCTGATTTCGGCGATACTGGGAAGATGCGCCGGGGGAATCGCTTACAGCTCCGCACTCATGGACTTCATCCTCATGGTCCAGGGAAAGAGCCAGCTCTTCATCACCGGACCGGAAGTCATCAAGGCCGTGACCCATGAGGAGGTCTCCTTCGAGGCCCTGGGAGGAGCCGCGGTCCATTCGGAAAAGAGCGGGGTCTGCGACCTGGTGGCGTCGGATGAAGCCGATGCCATCGCCATGATCAAGAAGCTGTTGTCTTTCCTGCCCGGCAGCTACCTCGACCAGGCGCCCCGCGGTCCTTCCCGGGATTGTCCGGAAGGGGCGATGGAAAAGATCCGGGAAATCATCCCCGCGGACCCCAAGAAATTCTACGACATGAAAAAGATCCTGCGGAGCGTGCTGGATGACGGGTATTTCTTCGAAAGCAAGCCCAAGTTTGCTCGCAACATCCTCACCGGATTCGGGCGGGTGGAAGGGTGGCCGGTGGGAATCATCGCCAACCAGCCCATGCACCTAGCAGGCGCGCTCGATGTAGATGCTTCGGACAAGGCCTCCCGGTTCATCCGCTTCTGCGATGCTTTCAACCTGCCCGTCCTGACCTTTGTGGATATTCCCGGATACCTTCCCGGGGTGGACCAGGAATACCGGGGGATCATCCGCCACGGAGCCAAGATGCTCTTTGCCTACGCGGAGGCCACGGTTCCCAAGATCACGGTCATCGTGCGCAAGGACTACGGCGGGGGAAAGCAGGCCATGTGCAGCAAACCCATGGGCACCGACCTGGTGCTCGCCTGGCCGACCGCGGAGCTGGCGGTCATGGGAGCGGAAGGGGCGGTGAAGGTGGTCTGCCGCAAGGAGATCCAGGAGTCCAAAGACCCTGAGGCGACGCGTAAGAAGTTGGTCGGAGAGTATGAACAGATCTTCAGCGGGCCCTTTGAATCCGCCCGGAAAATGTATGTAGATGACGTGATCAAGCCGGAGGAGACGCGGGTCAAAATTATCCAGGCCCTGAGGATCTTCCGGAATAAGAAAGCCGGCCGGATCGATAAGAAGCACGGGAATATGCCGGTCTGATTGAATGCGGAATGCGGAGTTCGGAATGCGGAATTAAAAAGAATATTGAACGCAGATAAATACGGATTTTAGGGACCCGCAAAAATAGGTTTCCGTTTTTTTTGAACGGTCTTATCTGTGTTTATCTGTGTCCCATTAAACAGTCTTATCTGCGTGTATCTGCGAAAATCTGCGTCCCCATCGATTAAAACAAGGAGTGAAAAATGAGCCAACCTTTGGAAGGAATCAGAGTTCTCGATTTGACCCACGTGCTGGCCGGTCCTTTCTGTACCCAGATCCTGGGTGATCTGGGTGCGGAGGTCATCAAGATCGAGCGCCCCGGCGTCGGGGACCCGACCCGCCGAATGCCGCCCCATACCATGAAGGACCAGAGCCTTTACTTCATGTCCCTGAACCGCAACAAGAAAAGCCTGACCCTGGATTTGAAGGCGCCGGAGGGGAAGGAAATCTTCTACGGGCTGACCCGCAAGGCCGACGTGGTTATGAACAACTTCACCCCCGGAACCATGGAAAAACTGGGGCTGGGGTATGAAGATTTGAAGAAAATCAATCCCAAGATTGTCTGGGCTTCAGTCACCGGATACGGGCAGACTGGCCCCTACCGGGAGAGGCCCTCTTACGACATCATCGTCCAGGCCATGGGGGGGGCGATGAGCTATACCGGAGAGCAGGGCCAGCCTCCGGTCCGCTGCGGAATTCCCATCGGCGACCTGGGGGGAGCGGTCTTTGGGGTGATCGGGGTTCTTTCCGCCCTGGTCTCCCGCTCCATGACCGGAGAAGGCCGGATGGTGGACATCTCCATGCTGGACGTGCAGCTCGCTTTGCACACCTACCGGGCCAAGTATTATTTCGTCGCCGGGGAAATCCCCCAGCCGGTGGGAACCGCGCATGTGAGCAACGTCCCCCTGCGGGCCTACCGCACGAAGGATTCCGCCCTGGTCATCGAGGCTTATATCGACCATTTTTTCCGCAACCTCTGCAAGAACATGGGTATGGAAAAGCTGGCCGATGATCCCCGCTTCAGCACCCGGGCCAATAGGCTGAAAAACCGCGAGGAATTGGACCGCATCCTGGAAGAGGCCTTCCTGAAAAAGACCACGGATGAGTGGCTGGAGCTCTTTGTAAAACTGGAGGTTCCTGCCGGCCCCATCAACACAGTGGACAAGGCCGTGGCCGATCCCCAGGTTCTGTCCCGGAACATGGTGGTGGAGATCGACTCTCCCCATGTGGGCAAGACCAGGGATGTGGGAAGCCCGATCAAAGTCTCCGGGGTGGACCAGATCCGGTATGTTTATCCCCCGGCCCTGGGCGAGCATACCGACCAGATTTTGAGAAATCTGCTGGGCTATTCGGCGGACAAGATCGCAGGCCTGAAGAACCAAAAAGTGGTTTAAATTTCATTTCCCACACAACCCTCGCTTTTACATAAGCGGAAAGGGATGGTACAATAGCCCAAACCTGAATGAAGGGAGACTCCCATGGCCCTGAAAACCCGCGCCGACTACCTGGCTTCCTTGAAGAGGCTCCGGCCCAACATCCACAAATTCGGGGAGAGGATCGACGACGTAACCACCCATCCGGCGACCCGCCGGGTGGTGGAGAGCCATGCCCGGGCTTATGACGCCGCCCAGGACCCTTCTCTGGCCGACCTTTTCACCACCACCTCCACCTTGACGGAGGACAAGATCCACCGCCATAACTCCCTCATGATGTCCATGGAAGATGTGATCTGCAACTCCAAGTTCAAACGGGAGATGTACCGGCTCACCGGAACCTGCACCGGCGCCCTCTGTGCGGGCTGGAACGGGATGAACACCATATGGGCGGTCACCCAGGAGATGGACGCCGCCCTGAAAACGGACTATCACCCGCGGATCAAGAAATATGCGCTGCAGGCGCAGGCTGCAGGCTGGACCATAGCCGGCGCCTTGACCGACGCCAAGGGGGACCGCAGTCTGAAGGCCTCCCAGCAGCCCGAACCGGATTCCAACCTGCGCATCGTGGAGGTGCAGGAAAAAGGGGTTGTTCTGCGGGGAGCCAAATGCATGATCTGCGGAGTGGCGGCCTCCAACGAGATTTTTCTCCTTCCCGGCACGGCCTACGGAGAAGCGGATAAAGACTTCGCCCTGTCCTGCGCGGTTCCCCGGGATATCGACGGATTAACCATTATAGAAACCCGGCGGCCCAGCGACACGAGGGAACAGGAGGAGGGCTTTGATATTCCCACGGAGACCGGGATCACCCAGGCCTATTTGCTCTTTGAGGATGTTTTCGTGCCCAAAGAGAGGGTCTTTCTCTGCAAAGAATACGCCTACACGGGAAAGGCGATCCAATATTTTACTTCCATCTACCGGGCGTGCATCGGGGCGTGCGTGGCCGGTCAGGGGGACGTCATGATCGGGGCCGGGGTTTTGATGGCCAGAGCCAACGGTCTCTCGGCCAAGACCTTCGCTTCCAAGTTCATCGAGATGGCGGTGAACAATGAAACCACCTTCACCATGGGAGTCGGGTCCATCGCCCTGGGGGGACGCCATCCATCAGGGGTCTGGATTCCCGATTCCCTCACTTCCCATACCAATAAGATCCATGTGGCTACTTTGCCCTATGAGACCAAGCGGCTATGCCAGGAGATCGGCGGCGGAATCGTGGAAACGGGGTGTTTTCCCTCCTACCGGGATTTCCAGGATCCGCAATACGGGAAACTGGTCCAGAAATATGTGAAAGCCGGATCCTGCAGCGCCGAAGCCCGGGCCCGATCCGCCCGGCTGGCCGAATGGCTTACTTTGGGCGCAGGTGTCCCCGGCTGCATGCACGGCGGCGGGTCCCCGGATGGGGCCCGTCTGGTAGTCCGCTCCCTTCTCCCCCTGGAAAAATACGCCCAGATGGCAAGGAAACTTGCCGGAATTAAAGAGGAAATTCAAGAACCTGGAAAGTAAATGGAATGATGGAATATTGGAATAATGGGGTAAGAGAGAATTATCAGTAAAATTTCAAACCCTTGAAACCCATCATTCCAGTATCCCAGTATCCCAATTTTTTATTTTTTGGGAGGTGGTTTGAATGCCTAACAAAGTCGGGCAGGTCTACGTCTGTGAAATCTGCGGGAACAAGGTGGAGATGATCGTTGCCGGAAAGGGAACGCTGCACTGCTGCGGCCAGCCCATGAAGCTCGTGGGGGAGAAAAAATAGGCCCAAAAACGAAAAACCTTGACTTTCCTTTAAAAATCCATTAAATAAAAGCAACTTATTATCATTCCGCCGAGGATCAGCAGACTCTCCCAAGAAAGGAGAAAGGGGCTATGGACGGGTACGCGGGAAAAATTCTGCGGGTTAATCTAACGACCCAAAAGTGCACCGAAGAACCCCTGAATCCAAAGTACGCCAAGGATTACCTCGGCGGAACCGGCCTGGGAGTCCGGATGATCTACGATGAAGTTCCTCCATCCACCGATCCGCTCAGCCCGGAGAATAAAATCGTCTTTACCGTTGGACCCGTAACCGCCACCAACTACCCTTCCGGCGCCCGGTACCAGATCGTTTTTAAATCACCCCTGACTGGAATCCTCTGCGACGCCAGCTCGGGAGGATACTGGGGTGCGGACCTGAAACGGGCGGGTTACGACGCTCTGATGATTGAAGGTGCGGCGGACGACCCGGTCTATCTCTGGATTCACAATGGGAAGACGGAGATCCGGCCTGCGACTCATCTGTGGGGCCAGGATGCCCTGAAAGTTCAGGAGAGCATTCAGCGGGAGATCGGAGACGAGAGAATCCGGGTGGCCTGCATCGGCCCGGCCGGAGAGAGGAAAGTTCTTCTTTCCTGCATCATCAATGACGAGGGACGGGCCCCGGGGCGCGGGGGAAACGGGGCGATCCTGGGGGCCAAAAATTTGAAAGCCATTGCCGTTCGTGGCAACGGCAACTTCCCCATCTACGACCTGGAAAAGTATAACGCCCTCTGCAAAAAGATTGCCAAGGATAATGCCACTTCGCCGGCGGTGGCGGCCATGCGAGAATACGGAACCGCGCAGGTGTTGGACAACCTCATCGCCATGGGCGATATCCCGGTGAAGAACTGGCAGCTCGGCATCTGGGAGGAAGGGTGCAAGAACCTGGGCGGGAAGAAGATGAAGGAAACCATCCTGGTTCCCCACACGGCCTGCTACCGGTGCACCCTGGGGTGTTCCCGGTGGGTGAAGATCGAAGAGGGCCCCTACAAGATGGACGGGCCGGGGCCGGAATACGAGACGCTGGCGGCCATGGGAACCATGTGCCTCATCGACGACCTCAACGCCGTGTCCTTTGCCAACGACCTCTGCAACCGCTACGGAATCGATACGATTTCCACCGGTGTGGCCATTGCCTTTGGCATGGAGGCTTACGAAAAGGGCCTGATTAAAAAGGAGGACGCCGGCGGGGTTGAACTGAAATGGGGCGACGCCCAGGCTATGATCGCCATGACCCACCAGATTGGAAAGAATGAGAAGTTGGGAAAACTTCTGGGCCAGGGTGTTAGGAAAGCCGCAGAAAAACTGCGCGGGGACTCCTGGAAGTACGCGGTTCATGTAAAGGGCATGGAGACCGCGATGCACGACCCGCGAACCTTTTACAGCATGGGACTCACCTATGCAGTCGGACCGCGCGGCGCCTGCCACCTCCACGGCCATTCTCCTCTCTGGGAAAACGTGCAGGACCCGCTGCCCGAATGGGGGCTAAAAGGAATGTATCCCCTCCATGTGAGCAAGGGCAAGGGACTCCTGGTAAAACTCTCCCAGGACTATACTGCCGTGGTCAACTCCATGGTCTCCTGCTACTTCCTTACCTTTATCCTGAAGCCGTCAGATTTGGCGGCCGTGCTGACGGCGGCCACGGGAACCAAATACACGGCCAAGAGCCTGCTGAAAGTGGGAGAGCGGATCATGGCCCTCCACCGGGCTTACAACAACCTGTGCGGGATCACGCGCAAAGACGATGTCCTGGCGCCACGCCAGTTGCAGCCGACCAAAGAAGGCGGCAACGCCGGCAAAGTTCCGGACATGGAGGTCATGCTCAAGGAGTTTTATAAAGTGAGCGGTTGGACCCCCAGCGGAAAGGTTTCCCGGAAGACCCTCGAATCCCTAGGCCTTCGGGATGCGGCCAAGGATCTGTATGGGCCGAAGAGGAAATAAAAAGGGCAGATCTTTCCTGCCGTTTTTTCTATCTCTTGCCCTGTCCAAATTGATGAACTCGTAAAAAGTCGCAATTTCATAGAATTCGTCATTCCGGCGAAAGCCGGAATCCAGTTATTTCAAGATGTTCTGGACCCCGGCTTTCGCCGGGGTGACGCTCCAAGAGACTTTTTACGAGATCATCCAAATTGATTAACGCAATGTAGGGGCGACCCGGACTTCGGCGAGATCAGCCGAGCCGCGGGTCGCCCCTTCTTGTTTACAATTCCTTCCTTCCCCGCTACTATTGAATTATACTGTCTGCGATGGAGACCCGGGTGCCGGAAGAGAAACCATTCACCTACCCCACGGGCAAGTTGCCTCTGGAAGACCTCTCGCGACTTCTCGCGCGGTACACCCGCGAAGATCCGAGCATTATCGTTACGCCGGGGATTGGCAGGGATGCCACGGTGATCTCTTTTGGGGATAAGTACCTGGTGGCCAAGACCGATCCCATTACTTTTGCCACCGACCAGATCGGCTGGTACGGGGTGAATATCAACGCCAACGACATCGCCGCCATGGGCGGAACCCCGCGATGGTTTCTGGCCACCCTGCTTTTGCCCGAAGGGAAGACGGGTCCGAAGGAGGTAGAAGAGATCTTTGCCCAGATCTCCGGGGCCTGCGAGGAGCTCGGCATCATTCTTTGCGGAGGGCACACGGAAATAACCTACGGGCTGGGCCGTCCGATTCTAGTCGGGCAAATGCTGGGTGAGGTGGATAAAGATAAGCTGGTCTCTCCGGATAAAATCCGGGTAGGGGATGAGATCATTCTGACCAAAGGGATTGCCATCGAGGGGACCGCCCTGATTGCCCGGGAATGGAAGTCGTTGCGGGACCAGCTCGAAGAGGGGGGAATAAGGCAGTGCCGGAATCTGCTGCGCTCCCCGGGGATCAGCGTGGTGCGGGAGGCGCGGATCGCCAGCGAGGTGGCCGCGGTTCACGCCATGCATGACCCGACGGAAGGAGGGCTGGCCACCGGCCTGCGGGAGCTGGCCGATGCCGCAGGTGTTGGGATGCGGGTGGAAATGGATCAAATTCATGTTCTGCCAGAGACGGCACTTCTTTGCGAAAAACTCAAGCTGCACCCTCTGGGCCTTTTAGCCTCGGGGGCCATGCTGATTGCCGTGGCCCCAAAAGACTCGGAAAGGGTAATCCGGGCTCTGGAGAAAGCGGGAATTTCCGCCTCCGTGGTTGCCAGGGTCTGGGAAAGGAAAAAGGGGGTCAAAATGGCAGACCGGGGAAAGGTCTTCGATCTGCCCTCTTTTGACCGAGATGAGGTAGCCCGGCTGTTTGAAGGGAGCGGAGGATGAGTTCGTTTACCACCCGGTACAAGAACAAGAAGTTCGTCAAGGAAAGAATCGAGTTGGATGGCCACGCCTACGAGAACTGCGAGTTCGAAGGCTGCATGATTGTCCTGGAAAAAGGGGAGACGGAGATCAAGGGGTGCAAGTTCAACCACTGCCGCCTGGTGCTCCTGGGCCAGGCGTTGCGAATCGCCAAGGTCCTCTCGCTCTTCACCGGGGGGAAACCCTTGAAGGTGCTGGACTTCGCCGAACCGGGGGTTTTTGGAGAAAAGAAATGAATTTCACCACAGAGACACAGAGATCACGGAGGAAAAAACAAAATTAGAAGTCAAAATTCAGAATCCTATTTTTCAGTTTCATCGGGATAAAAATTTCTGAATTTATTCTCGGTGTTCTCTGTGCCTCTGTAGTGAAAAAGGAAAGAAAAAAATGATCATTAAAACCTATTGCGCCCGCATGGACCATGGTGGATGCGGCCTCCGGGTCGAGGTGGAAGACGGAAAGATCGTGAAGGTCGAGGGCGATCCGGATTCCCCCCTGAACCGGGGGACGATTTGCGCTAAAGGGATCGCCCAGGTGGAGCGGCT
>JAPLIW010000713.1 GCA_026388915.1 Deltaproteobacteria bacterium | reverse complement strand
TGTCCGTAAATAGCATTCCCCCCTTTGTAAAAGGGGGGCAGGGGGGATTTCCCCGAGGGATCTCAAAGCAAATCCCCCTATTTCCCCCTTTTTCAAAGGGGGATTTAAACCCCACAACTTATTTAAGGATAAGCTCTAAGTTTTTTTATTCAAAAATGATTCTGTGGGGGGATCCGGTTTTTGGCATTCTGATAGGTCTTATCCTCCGGCCGCTCGATCTTTCGGTTGTAGGCCACGACCCGATCCTTGTTGTTCGGAAGCTGGTAGTACACGTCCACGTGGCCGGTTTTCCAATCGATGAACTGCCATCCGGTGGCATCGCGTTCGAAGAACGGGTCGGCCCGGTTCATGGGCACCGTCAGCACGGGCAGGGTGTTCTTGGCCTGGGTGTAGGTCTTAGGGTAGGGCCAGGGCCAGGCGGTGGCCATGACCGCGTGAAGGCTGATGTTCCCGATCTGGTTGTACTGGACCTGATGGACGTGGCCGTACACCACGGTAACTTTCTTGAACGGTTTCAACAGCGCCAAAACCTGCTCCGCATCATCGGTCCAGAAATTCCATCCCTTAAAAATCTTCTGCAGGGGGGAGTGGGAGCACACGATGACCGGAACGTTCTTATCCACCTTGGACAGGTCCTTCTTCAGCCAATCCCTCTGCTTTTCCCCCACCATGAAGGGGGACCCCTCGGGATTGTCCAGGCGCGCCATGGCCAGCATTCGGGCCATTGGGGTGGGCCATTTTTTGAAGGTCCAGTCATCGTGGGTCAAAATGCTGTTCAGGACCACAAAGTGCACCCCTTTATGGTCGAAGCTGTAATACTGGGGCCCCACCTGGGTTTCCCAGTACTTGCCCAGGTCGAGGTAGTAGTCATGTTCTCCCATAACATAGTGAACCTTGCCTTGCAGCTTGGACATGATCTCCAGGCCGTGGTCGATTTCTTCTTTAGTCCCCAGCTGGGCGAGGTCGCCCCCGAAGAAGAAAAAGTCCGGTCGCGGGCTGAGCAGATTGGCCTCCTGGACAGCCCGGATCAGTCCGCGGTCCCAGTTCCGGACGAAATTGGGCCCGCCGAGATGCTGGATGTGGGCGTCCGATATATAGCCGAAGGTGAAATCCTGCGCGGGATTCTTGGCTCCCGAGGCCACCTTCACCAGGCCGAAGGGTAATGCGCTTCCCAATAAGGCGACGCCGGTCGATTTGAGAAAATCACGACGGTTCAGCCGCATCATGGTTGTCTCCTCCTTTCTTTCCCTGTTCCGCCCCTACTTCTTGATGAACTGAGGGCTGGTCAAAGCCTTCAAAAATGCCACCAGGTCGGCCTGCTGCTCCGGGGTGAGGTTGAGCGGCCGGATGCCGCCGTCGAGGAGCTCGGGGACCGGGTCGGTCTCCTTCAACCTTCCCCCGTTGTTGTAGAACTGGACCACCTCTTCGAGTGTCTTCAGGCTGCCGTCATGCATGTAGGGAGCGGTGAGCTCGATGTTCCGCAGGGTGGCGGTCTTGAAAGCGCCCATATCGGACAACTCCCGGGTCACGGCGTAACGTCCGAGGGACTCGGTCTTAGGGTTGCTGAGAACCGCCACATCGACCCCCTTTTCTTTGACTTCCTGGACGGCGACCCTCAGATCATCGAGATTGGCCGGCATCCGCTGGGCGGCCACTCCGATATTGTGAAACAGATGGTTGGTGAAAAGGGCTTGATTCTGTTCGATCGTGTGACAGGAGACACAGCGTCCCTGGCCGCGGAAGATTTCCAAGCCGCGGATGGCCGTCGGGCTCATGGCCTTCTTGTCCCCGCCGAAGAAGTACCGGTCGAAGGACGAGTCTCCGGCGATCAGCGTCCGCTCGAAACTGGCGATGGCCTTCTTGACTTCCTTCATGGTGATCTGTTGGGCTTTCATTCCAAAAGCCTTTTCGAACATCCGGATGTATTCCGGGTCGGTACGGACGATCTTGAGAATGGGCTCGTGATTCTTCAGCCCCATCTCCACCGGATTCAGAAAAGGCTGGGCGGACTGCTCCTCGAGGGAAGGCTCCCGGCCGTCCCAGAATTGGCTATGGAAATAGGCCGCGTTCAGGACCGTGGGCGCGTTCCGGGTACCCTTGAGCTGGTCAATTCCTTCGGATACGGGCAGCGCGTCGGAGAACCCCTTGTCCTTTGCATGACAGGTCGCACAGCTTACTTTTCCCGTGGTGCTGAAACGTTCGTCGTTGAACAGCTTTTCCCCCAGCTGGATTTTTTCCGGGGTCATGGGGTTGTCCTTGGGGATGGGCACCTTGGGCAGCCCCAGCGGCGCTTCCGCCGCCCCCGCCCATGCCGCCAGCAGGATGAGAATCGACAGGCCGTAAACGATTCGTCTCATGGGTATCACCTCCATCTTGATCTTCTGAATTCTATTTGCCTACCCCGAAAGGTGAAATGGGGTGAATCTATTATTTTTTAACGAAAAACCCTGTATTTTGAAAAGGGGGGTATTCAATACAAACGCAATTAATTTCTTTACATGTCATTTCAAACCCGGAAGGCATGGCTATTTCACCCCCTCCCTCCCCTCCCCGAAGGTGTGAAAAAATTGAATTTCAGCCGTCACCCCGGTGTAAACCGGGGTCCAGTCAGTTCGTAAGGCTTCGAAAGCACTGGATTCCGGCTTTCGCCGGAATGACGTAAAAAAGGAACCAAATCGATTTTTT
>JAPLIW010000874.1 GCA_026388915.1 Deltaproteobacteria bacterium | reverse complement strand
GCCGCCGTTCTGGAGAAAATGGACCCGCGGGAGGCCGTGAAGGCCTGGGAGGATTATCTGCGATTGGCCGAGGAGACGCCCGTCCTGGCAGAAAAGGCTCCTGACGTCCGGAAAAGAATCGAAGCCTGGAAGGTGAGGCTGCAAGAAAGCACGGGGCGCTGAAGATTGGATCCGTTGCTGGTTACCCGTTCCTCGTTGCTGATAACTCGTCTCTGGTTCCTGGCTACGCGTTGCTGGTTTTCGGAACCTTCCTGGTGGAGAACCCACCTCTTGTCTGACAACCGGGAACGAGAAACGAGTAACGAGAAACCAGCAACGGGTCAGGGGATCAGCACGATCTTCCCGAACGCCCCCGGTTCCATGATTCTCCGATGAGCCTGGGCGGCTTCGGGAAGAGGAAGCTCCAGCCCGACCACCGGCCGCAGCGTTCCGCTTTCCAGTCCGGCGGCGAGGGCCGCATGAATACTCCGGACCTCTGCCGCGGAGGCATTGGTCACGAGCATTCCCAGAATGGCCGCATCCCGGGCCATCGCATCTCTCGGGTTGATTTCCACCGTTCCCCGGCTGCCGATTACCACCACCCGCCCGTCCTGGGCTAACACGCTCAGGTCTTTTCCCAGGTTCACGTTCGCCAAGAGTTCGATGATGACATCGATGCCCCGTCCCCCGGTTATCGCCAGCGCTTTTTCCAGGTAGTCCGGAGCATGGTGATCGAGCGCGTGGTGGGCCCCCTGCCCGGTAATTAAGCGCCTGCCCTTCTCCGTTCCTCCGGTTCCGATCACGGTCATGCCCGCGGCCCTGGCCAGCTGCACGGCGGCGCTTCCCACTCCTCCGGTGGCGCCGTGGATCATGACCGCTTCACCGGGGATTGCCCGCGCCCGCTGGAAGAGGGCCCGGTAGGCGGCGGAGTACGGGGTGTTCATTGCAGCCCCCTGGGAAAAGGAGGTCCGGTCGGGGAGACGATGTGCCTGGCCTTCCTGGCAGAGTGCTTTCTCGGCATAAGCCCCGCTGATCGTTCCCGTGAGAAAAACCCGGTCGCCCGCCTGGATATGCTCCACTCCATCGCCCACCCCTTCCACCACACCGGCGGCATCATTGCCCGGAGTGAAAGGCAGGGCGGGCAGTCGGGCATAGGCCCCTGACCGGATGTACGTCTCCACCGGGTTCACCCCGACCGCGTGGATCTTCACCACGACCTGGCCGGGACCCGGTCGGGGATCGGGAACTTCTTCCACCTTCATGACTTCCGGGGGGCCGAATCCACGGATGAGAATCGCCTTCATGATACCCTCCTTTTTTATGATTTCCGGAGCCGGCGAAAGAAATGGTTTCTATTCCTATTTTATCACTGGAAAGGAAAATCCCGGGGGGATTCAAGCGAGGACTAAGGGTTGGGGAAAAAAAACGGGACAGGAGCTTCATGCTTCGGGGACATTTTCTCCTGTCCCGTCCGGAAATCTAAAAATTACTTCACTGCGCTTTTCAGGGCTTTGCCGGGCGTGAATTTGGGAACCTTCTTCGCCGGGATCTTGATCTCCTTGCCGGTCTGGGGGTTCCTGCCGATCCGGGCTTTGCGCTTGCCCACGCTGAACGTCCCAAAGCCGACTAAGGTAACTGCCTGCCCTTTCTTCATCCCTTTCTTAATCGCCTCAAACGTGCAAGAGACCGCCCTCTCCGCCATCCTCTTGCTCCCCACGACTTTGGCCACTTCCAACACCAGGTCTGCCTTGTTCAACTCTCTTCACCCCCTTTTGCTCTGAGGATTGAAAAAATCCTCCCTATTCTAGAACAAATCAAAAACTTGTCAAATCAAAATTATCAATCCCCTTAAATTTTTTTCAACCCCCCCAGAGGACCTGTATTTTTTCGACTTGACACAAAGGAACAAATATTTTATATATGACCGACAGCCTAACCTTTATAATTCGTCCCCAAAATATTCTTCCCTGTTCGAGCGTTTGTAGAATAGATTTTGTTCCAATTGAATTTCTACAAGAAAACGCATTTTGAATGGGAAATTTGCCAGGAACTAGGTCAATCCGATCCCTGGGAGAAAAATCATAGACCAGGTCTATGTTCACTTCTCTCTCGTCAACAATGAAAAACTGAAGCCGGGTCAACGACCTTCTGTGCGCCAATTTTGCGCAGAAGGATTAGGGGAAAGTAAACGATCACTCCCGAAACCCTAAGGAAGGATGAGAGCAAAGGGTTGATCGAGGCACGGCATTCCCCTGTTTCCCTTCCTCATTTTCTATAAGTCTTTGCGCCGGCCTTCTGAGGGACTTGGATCATGCGTTTGATCAGGGAACACTCGGCTGTAACCAGATTGCCGTTCCTACCAATCGTTAGAATTTGACCAAGAAAGGAGGTGCTCTACCGTTTGCCAATGTAGATTACCCAAGGTTGATACAGGAAGGATTCTACGAGGTGAGGTCGTTTTATCCGGCTTTCAACCATTGTTTTGAGAAAAAAGGAAGGAGGAAAGAACGCATGAGCGCGGAGAAACAAACGGTTGATGGAGGTCGTGGGCCTAGGTTTGAGGTGGAGGATTTTCCGGAGCCTTTGCGGGATCTTACCCCGAGGAAACTATTCGCGATCCTGGGTCCAGCCGTGATTGCCCTCGGCGGGACCATCGGAGGGGGGGAATGGCTGATCGGACCTTCTTTATTCGTGAAGTGGGGCCTTGCTCTCCTCTGGATCACCACCGTGTCGTCCATTCTTCAAGTGTTCCTCAATCTCGAGATGTGCCGCTATACCCTTTACACCGGAGAGCCCGTCACCGTGGGGTTTATGAGACTGGCGCCCGGCAAGGCATTTTGGGGCTGGCTCTTCACGGTCGTTGGATTTTGTGAGCGCGGTCTCCCGGGATGGGCTCTGGGTACAGCGACCGCCGTCGCCGCTCTTCAGCTGGGTGCCATCCCGGGGGCGGCGGATAAAGGAACGGTCCTCTTCTGGGGTTACGTGGTTTTTGCCTCCTGTTGCGTGGTCGTTACCATGGGGAAGAGCGCCGAACGGACCCTCGAGTGGGCCAACTGGGTCATGATGATCGTTGTCCTGGGTGGGCTTCTCCTGCTGGACCTCTACATCGTTCCCGCCTCGGTGTGGCTCGAAGGCGTGACGGGATTTTTCAGTTTCGGCTACATCCCCAAGGGGGTGGATGTTCTCCTACTGGGTGCCCTGGTCGGGTATTCCGCGTACGGAGGATTCGGCAATAATGCCATCACCAACTGGTACCGGGATAAGGGCTACGGCATGGGGGGAAAGATCGGCTATATCCCGGCCTTGATCGGCGGAAAGACCATCCATGTTTCTCCTCACGGAAAGGTGGCCATGCCAACCCCAGAGAATATTTCGAAATGGAAGGGCTGGTGGAAACTTCTGAACATCGATCAGTGGTTTATTTTTTACGGGGGCGCCATGGCGGGAATGTTCCTTCCGGGTATCCTATATGTGGCCGTAATCCCCAAGGGGAC
>JAPLIW010000891.1 GCA_026388915.1 Deltaproteobacteria bacterium | reverse complement strand
GCTGGCGCGGCTACCCACCAGTGCATCCAGGTACACGAGCGCCGCTGCGCCATCGCTCGTGACCCCGAGTTGGCGCTGCTGTGCATTGTCCGGAATCCACACCGTCCCCGAAGAATACGCCGTCGTCCCGCCGACCTGATCGCTCTTCTCGATTAAGAGGGTGCGCAGGCCCTCGATTGACGCGACCAGCGCTGCGGTCATGCCACCCGCCCCAGCGCCGAGGACTACCAGTTCGTATTCCTCATCCCATTGCGTGGGGATCGATCCCAAACCCGCACCTTCTTTCAAAGTCATTCTCAACAACTCCCCATCCGCTTCCCCGGTTTGAGACCTCTGCTTTCCGGAATCTCCGCCGGGTAAGGTTTACATTCGTCTAGGATGAGCGCGCATTCCGCGCCGGCCCCGATCTACGGAAGATCGCCTGGTCACATCCTGCGGTTCCTGCGATCTCGGCCTGCTCTCACCGCGGGCATGTCGCTGGGCGGAGAGGCCACGACGACGAAGACCAGATCCTCAAGGCCGGTATTGAAGATCCCATGGCGGACCCCCGGGGGAATATGGATGACCATGTGGGGCTCCACGAGGTGTTTCTCCCCGTCCAGCTCCACGATCCCCCGGCCCTGGAGAATGTAGTAGATGTTCTCCGCGACCTTGTGCACGTGCACTTCGGCATAACCCTTGGGTTGGTAGCTGGAGATGCGGAAGTCGAAATAGCGCGTGTCGGAATTCGTCGGGTGAACCAGCATCTTGGAGAAGGCCTCAAAGTGTGCCGGCGGCTGCTCCCAGAAAGCCTCCTCGATTCGCATCACCTTGGCTTTGGGCTTCGTTCCCTTGGGCATGGATGCTCCCCCTTGCTCAGTTTTCCCGCGGCAGTTGGCCGCGGCGGTACCATTCGATGTAGCTCGCCAGCCCTCGGCAGAGGTCATATTTCGGCCGGTAGCCGAGAACCCTCTTGGCCCGGGTCAAGTCCAGTGCGCCCTTGGGGGGCACCACGAGCCGGTCGTCATACCAGAGTGGACCCGGGCCCACCGAGAGGTCGGCGCCCGGGATCAGGTCTTTTACCAGGGCCACCATCTCGGCGGTCGTCCGGCCTTCGCCGCTGGCGACGTTGTACGCGTCGAAAGGATGGACGGCGTGATCCAGGGCCAGCAGGATGCCGTCGACGCAGTCGTCAAGATACGTGTGGTCTATCCGTGCGTCCCCCCCACGGGGCAGGTGCAACGGCCGTCCGGCCAGAGCCGCCTCGATCAAGGTCCGGGGGATCCGCTGGCGGGGAAACCCCGGCCCGTACACCCACGAAGTCCGGACGTTGATGAAGTCCGTTTTGTAAACCGTCCGGTAGAAACGGCCCAGCTGCTCCGAAGCGACCTTGCTGATACCATAAGGGGCGGTGGGCAACGCGGGGTGCTCTTCGTCGGCCGGCTCGCACCGAAAAGCTCCATAGGTTTCCTCGGAAGAGATGTGAACCGCGCGCTCCACGTCGAACAGCCGCATCGCCTCCAGCACATTGAGCGTGCCTTCGATGTTCACGCGGGTCACGTGGCTCGGGGCAGAGAGGGAAGAAAGCGTGCTCACGATCGCTGCGGCATGGATGATCCGCCGGACTCGGTGTTGTCTGATGAGGCCGAGGAGCCCGCCCAGATCGGTGACGTCACCGCCGAACACACCCACGTTGCAGCCGAGCCCTTCCAGATTTGCGGGGACCCCCGCCTGGAAATTGTCCAGGGCGATCACCCGATCGCCCCGCCCGGCCAGACGTCGCACGACCGCGGCCCCCAGAAAGCCCGCACCCCCCGTCACGAGCACGCATGCCATAGGCTCTCTCCATTGCCCCCGACGGAACTATCCACGAAAACATTATGCAGAAAAATTGAGTCCTTCTTCGGCGGCTGGGGAAGTCGGGATGAGCCTATCCGGGTTTGAAAAGGCTTCTAAATAGGAGATATGGAAACCGACTCCACATTTTTAAGGTCATAAAATTACCCAAAGAATATAGCCTTCCCCTGCGTGAAACAGCCTTGGACTGCGGCTTTTACAGCCCCCCCATCCGTCCCGAATCGCCTCCGAAAGGTGGCTCAGGGGATTCCTTTGTATCGTGTTTATATCATAGCCAAAAGGGGAGCGCAAGGAAAGAATCTTTCTCGTGGGTTAGCAAAAAGCCCACAAAAAGCCCACAAATTGGCTTGACACAATTATCAGGCTTGATATTATGGGGGGCATCAATTTTCCCTCCATGAAAATATCAAAGCCTTAGAAAGTCATTAACGGGAGCACCTAAAATAGGTTCTTTTTAAACCGCCCTGGGCGTCACGATGAATCAGCGGATCCAAATGAATTTCAACCGCGAAAAATCAGACCGCCAGGAGGGCGAGACCATCATCCCTCCTGGCCGATGAGGAACCGGAAGTCATTGGAGAGTTGATCATGGATATATTTATACTCATTCAAACGATCGTTTCGGGTATTCTGGTGGGCGGCCTTTACGCTCTGATCGCTCTGGGAATGACGCTCATCTTTGGGGTCATGCGCATCATTAATCTCGCCCATGGCGAGTTCTTAATGTTGGGAATGTACACCTGCTTCTGGTTGTTTAAATTATGGGGAGTGGATCCCTATCTTTCCATCGTTCTGAGTGTTCCTTTGCTTTTTTTCCTGGGGGCCTTTTTCCAGCGTTATGCGATCTTGCCTATCATCAAGTCACGAGCCCCGGGAGAGAATCAGATTCTTATGACCGCCGGAATTGGTTTGGTCTTGACCAACGTTGCTTTATTGCTCTTTTCTCCAAACTATTTTACCGTTTTAACCCCTTACTCCAATGCAACGTTTATGTTTAAGAAGATATCCATCAGCGTACCGTTGTTATGGGACTTTCTGATCTCCATTGGAATAACCGCAGCATTATATCTCTTTCTGATGAAAACCGATGTGGGTTCCTCCATCCGCGCCGTCGCTCAGAACGCGGATGCTGCCTGTCTTATGGGGATCAATACCGACCGGGTCATGATCTACACCTTCGGGATTGGCAGCGCATTAGTGGGTGCCGCCGGATCCCTCTTTATGCCCATTTATTATGTGTTCCCCTCGATCGGGGAGCTCTTTACCCTGAAGGCCTTCATCGTTGTCGTCTTGGGAGGGATGGGCAGTGCGATTGGAGCACTCGTGGGAGGCCTCACCCTGGGGGTGTTAGAATCGATCGGAGCCGGGTATATTTCCATGGACCTAAAAGATGGGCTCGGGTTTGCCATTTTTGTTCTGGTTTTGATTTTTAAGCCATCGGGATTAGTGGGGAAGACGAGATTCTAAGATAAAGATTCGAGGATCGCTATGGCCGATTTGACCAGCATGCTGAGAGGACAAAAGAGGGGATTTCTCTCCATCATGATTCTCCTGGTGATTTTAATCATCCTACCCTGGGTCTTAACAAACCAGTACCATCTCCATCTTATCATTCTCGTTATGATGTGGGCTGCCTTAGGGGTCAGTTGGAACCTATTGGGAGGTTACACCGGACAGGTTTCCTTCGGCCATGCTGCCTTCTTCGGAGTTGGAGCCTATACCGCCTGTCTCCTCCATACGAAGCTGGGGGTCTCCTTGTGGGCAGGGTTTTTCTTCGCAGGGGTGGCAGGAGCTCTCGTCTCTATACCTATCGGCGCCATCTGTTTGCGTCTAAGAGGACCTTATTTTGCCCTCTCCGTTCTCGCCCTCGCGGAGATCCTTCGGTTGATCACCTTGCACTGGAAGTCCTTTACGGAGGGAGCGGTTGGGATCCTTCTGGTCATACCGGTGATGGACACCAAAATCGAATACTATTATCTCATTTTAGCTCTGGGCATCCTCATCATGCTCACGACAGCCTATATTCTCAAAAGACGGATGGGTTTCTATTTTATCGCTATCCGGGAAGATGAAGATGCGGCAGAAGCCCTCGGGATATTTACTACCCGGTATAAGCTTTTTTCTCTCATGATCAGCGCCTTTTTTACGGGAATCCTGGGGAGCTTTTTTGCCAATTACACGCAATTCATCGATCCCTATATTGTTTTCGCAATTGGAGAAGTATCCATTGCCATGGTCCTGGTCGTCGTTTTGGGAGGAATTGGGACCTTCTGGGGTCCTGCCGTCGGGGCACTGGTCGTGGTCCTCTTATCGGAAGGATTTCGCATTTTCTTCGCTCAGGCCAGCCTCTTGGTGTATGGGGCGTTGATCATAATCGTCATCCTTTTTTTACCCCGTGGCATCGCCGGGAGCATCAAAACCAAAGGTCAGCTCTCTACCGTTGGCAAAGGAGAATGAGATATGCTTCTTGAAGTCAAAGGGCTATCCATAAATTTTGCAGGACTGAGGGCCGTTCAAAATGTTGATTTCACCGTCGAGAAGGGAGAAATCCTGGGCTTGATCGGACCCAACGGAGCTGGGAAGACCACCACCTTCAATATGATCGCAGGTTCCCTAAAACCAACCGAGGGGAGGATTCTTTTCAAGGAACGGGATATCACCGGATTGTCTCCTCCCCGGATTTGCTTGTTGGGCATTACCCGCACCTTTCAAATTGTTAAGCCTCTGCCCAGGTTGACCGTGCTGGAAAATGTCATGGTAGGGGTTTTCGCTAAAGTCAAGGATGCCCGCAAGGCGAGGGAGCGAGCCCTCGAGGTACTGGAATTTACCGAACAACTTCCCAAGAAGGATATGGTGGCTTCAAGCCTGACCTTGGGGGAGTGGAAGAAACTTGAGGTCTCTCGAGCATTGGCAACCAACCCTGACCTTCTGTTGCTGGATGAATGTATGGCCGGGTTGAACACCAAGGAGATAACGGATGCCATCCGTCTCATAGGGAAG
>JAPLIW010000849.1 GCA_026388915.1 Deltaproteobacteria bacterium | reverse complement strand
TGGCTGGGGGAAGATATCGACTGCCGGGCGGATATCTATGCCTTCGGATGCGTTCTCTACGAGATGCTCAGCGGGAGCACTCCTTTTCACGGTGAGGCCTGGTACGAATACCAGATGCACCACCTGGAAAGCGATCCCCAGCCGATTCCCGGCATATCCAAGACTCTGAACGCGCTCATCCTGAAGTGCCTGGAGAAAAAGGCGGACAAACGCTACCCGGGCTTCAAGGAAATTCAGGATGAGCTGCAGGATTTCTACCATGCCCTGACGGATCAATACGTGAAGGTCGAAGAGGGCGGAGAAAACCTGGAAGCCTGGGAGCTCCTGAACAAAGGGGTCTCCCTGGACAACCTGGGCTATCACCGGGAGGCCATTCAGTGCTACGATGAGGCCCTCCACCTCAATCCCCAGGACTCCAAGGTGTATAACAATCGGGGTACGGCCTACCGGGCTCTGCGGCAGCATGAACAGGCCCTAAAAGATTACGATAAAGCCATCGAACTGAACCCCCGGTATCCTCATGCGTACAACAACCGGGGACTGGTGTACCGAGCCCTGGGACAGCACGAACAGGCGGTGAAGGATTTTGACATGGTGATCCAGCTTCACCCCTGGTATCCCTACGCCTACAACAACCGGGGACTGGTGTACCGGGCCCTGGGACAGCACGAAAAGGCCATCCAGGACTTCGACATGTCCATCCGGCTGAATCCCAAGGATGCCGATTCCCACAACAACCGGGGGCTCGTGTATGGAGCGTTGAGGGAGCACGGAAGGGCCATCCAGGACTTCACCGAAGCGATCCGCCTCGACCCGACCAACCCCAAGACTTCCTACAACCGTGGGCTGGCTCATCAAATGCTGGGAAAGTCGGACGAAGCCATCCAGGATTTCGATGAAGCTATCCGCCTCGACCCCGGATATTCCAAAGCCTATTTCAACCGGGGGATCGCTTTCGCCGCCCTGGGACAGTTGCTGCGATCGCTGAAGGATTTCAACGAAGCCATCCGCCTCGACCCGGAATATCCCCATTTTTACAACAGCCGGGGGTTGGTTTATCGGGCGACCGGCCAGATGGAAAAAGCCCTCCAGGATTTTGACGAAGCCATCCGTCTCAACCGCTGGTTTCCGCACTTCTTTAGCAACCGGGGGATCATCCTGCGGGCTCTGGGCCGGACGGACCGGGCTCTTCAGGACTTCAACGAGGCCATCAAACTCAACCCTAAGTCGCCGCCGTTCTGGAGAAAATGGACCCGCGGGAGGCCGTGAAGGCCTGGGAGGATTATCTGCGATTGGCCGAGGAGACGCCCGTCCTGGCAGAAAAGGCTCCTGACGTCCGGAAAAGAATCGAAGCCTGGAAGGTGAGGCTGGGAGAAAGTGCCTGAGGAGTGAAAGGAACGAGAAACCAGCAATGATCGTTCCCGTGAGAAACACCCGATCGCCTGCCCGGACATGCCCCACTCCATCGCCTACCCCTTCCACCACACCGGCCGCATCGTTGCCCGGGGTGAAGGGCAGGGCGGGCAGGCGGGCATAGGCCCCTGACCGAATGTACGTTTCCACCGGGTTCACCCCCACGGCGTGGATCTTCACCACGACCTGGCCGGGACCCGGTCGGGGATCGGGAACTTCTTCCACCTTCATGACTTCCGGGGGGCCGAATCCACGGATGAGAATCGCCTTCATAGGAGTCTCCTTTTGGGGAACCGTAATACTTTTTGAGTGTAAGGGTTCCATTCCTCCCCTTTTTCTGCTGGCATATCTCTGTGCTCTCTATACTACTCATGTTCAGACTTTTTAAATCTTGTGAAGAAAATTCCCCCCCACCCTATCCCTCCCCCTCGAGGGGGGAGGGGAGGGAGGGGGTGATTTCCGGAGCCGGCGAAAGAAATGGTTTCTATTCCTATTTTATCACTGGAAAGGA
>JAPLIW010000859.1 GCA_026388915.1 Deltaproteobacteria bacterium | reverse complement strand
GACAATCCATTCGACGAGAGAGCCCGGGCACCAACGTGGAGGCCAATCAAGGACCTCGGGAGGGACAATCGTGGGCCTCTCACTTGAACTTTGGAATCTGGATTAGGGATGATGGATGGCCCCCTCATTGGGGCATACCGGATAAAAGTAACGATTAGGTTCAAAGTTCGTCGAAGTGAGAGATTCGTCGAAAAAACCAAAAAGCCCATCCTTGAGCTGAAGGGATAAGTTTATTCTGAAAATGACTTGCTTTGTATCTCTTGATTCTTAATCAGTTTTACCTTTTCTCTTGACAGGGGGATTATAGGATGTCCCGCTTCTCGGGCAGGTCAGGGGATCGACCTCGTAGATTTTTTGAATGAGCCGGGCCCAGTTCTTCCGACAGCGGTTTCATCCTGGCGAAATATTCGCTGATCGCAGAAGACCTGGAATCCGGAATGACGCCAGTTAGAAAGCATGGCGATCAGGTCTTTGGTAATCCTCCCTTTGACCAGGATTTCTTCATCGAAGGTTTTATCCCCGACCTTGGGGCTCCTCCGGCTAACCCTTTTCTCCTATCTCCCATCCGAGTAGATCTGCCCGATCCTCCCGGCATACCGGTCACTGGCCGTTCCAATCAAGATGTTTGGATGGGGGTTGCGAACCCGGAAGTGATCGAGATATAAAGCGGTGGTTTTTCTCATCTCGGGCCAATATTCAGAGGATTCGGTTTCATTGATTTTCCCGGACGTCGAGGAGCTCCTTTTCAAAAAAGGAGCAGCTTGGGGTGGATCAAGGCTTTTTTCATCGTGTGGAAATCTTGGAGAAAAATCTGATTCGTAATAAGAAAGGACAAATCCCCTTCTGGTCGTTGACAATGTATACTATCTGTGATAAATTTAATTATCGCGATTATTTGGGACAAGGCAAAGGGAGCTAGACTGTTTGAAACTCGTCAAATATCCCTGGCCGAGATAGCTGATTTGCTTCTCGATCGGCGGTATCTCGCCATCTTGGAAAACCCATCGCACCCGGAGCAAATGGTCTGTGTCCTCCCTTACAAGAATTACACCCACGTTGTGCCGTTCGTGGTGGATGAAGAAAACAATATTGTTTTGAGGACTGCGTTCCCAAGTCGTAAGTTCCACAAAATCTATGGAAAGGGCAAAGATGAAAGCGAAGCTTGATGCCTACGAACGCGAGATCGAGCGATCCGCGGGGCAATTCCGGCCAGTGTCAAAGAAGAAGGCTCAGCGCATCGAAGGAATCCTTCAGCGTGCCAAGAAGTCAAGGAACGTCAACATCCGTATCGCGGAAAGCGATCTCATTCGCCTTAAGCGTCGGTCGCAAGCCGAGGGACTTCCATACCAGACGCTTATCGCTAGCGTGTTGCACAAGTACCTAAACGATCGACTCGTGGATGAAGAAGCTATCCGCAAATCGGTGAAGCTGCTTCAAGCCAATCAGTAGCCCCACGATTCTTCCAACTCACTTCTGTTGACGGGGATGTAGTAAAAAATTAAATCTTATTTCTCCCCCCCCTCCATACTCTGAATGGGCTTTTCCATCGCTGATGCACATATCCCCAAATGCCGCGCGCTCTCGCCCTTGAACCCCCGTACTTCCGCAAAGAGCAAATGTTAAACTAGGTCCCCTGCGCCCCCCTAAACCTAGTAAACACCCTCCCCCATTTCCGTAATCTAAGTTGTCTTTGAACGAACGTCCCCCTTCCCCCCGAATTCCATCATTCGGGGTTTCGCTTGGAAGGCTCAATTAATTCGCCAGCCCATGTTATCGCCTGGCCGCCATTCTTATCAACGGCGCTGTCTTTTCATTTATTAAGGTCTTTGGGCCAGTTAGTGATTTCCACTCTTAGCGGCCGTTGGGAATTTTAATTTTCAATCCTTACCTCCATCGGCACACTGCCGGCAAAGGCAGGCGTCGGCATCGTGGGCCGGCCGATAAATAAAGCTCCGGCATTCAGTAAGAGACCAATCGCAATCACCGTCAGGATAACCTTGGTGTACCAATCTGCTTCCAGCTTCATAAAAATCCCTCCTATTGAAATTTATAAATACCTGAAGGTATTAGGTTTATACCTGGCGCAGTTAACTCTTTTTGTCATCTCCGATCATCCATTTTGATTGTCCAGCCGCCCAGTGATAAACACTTTTTCCAATTTCGACTCGGCATGGTGAGAAGGGGTGCTTTTTAAAATCTTAAAGATTGGCAATAGCGCCTCCCTCTTAAGAAAAGATCTTTAAGTCTTTAAGATACGTCCCCTTTCCCCGACACCTTTTTGTGGCATTGACTTTTTGGCGATGGTTTGCCTAATGGCTTTTTCGATCAGTCTCCTTTGTCTTCCCTTCCCTCAACTCATCATACAAAGAAATGCTCAAAAGCAACAAAGAACCGGGGTCCAGAAAAAGGCCGAGCAACCATATCCAAAAAGGGAGTGGGACAGGACAGATGCCACAAGCCAAAAGCCATAGGATGCCGCCAGTCACGCCGGCGAGAGAAGGAGGATAATCTTCCTGCTGGCGAGCCGCTTTCCATTTCTTGAGCAACAAAGCCCAGTTGGTCCCGGCAACGGTTAGCCATCCGAAAGCAAAAATCGATGAAAGGACCCAACGAAAGATGACCATGAC
>JAPLIW010000705.1 GCA_026388915.1 Deltaproteobacteria bacterium | reverse complement strand
GTCTCCCTCCATACCGGTGATTTCCTGGAAACTGACGACCCTCCGGGTTCCATCCACCAATCGGGCAATCTGAATGATTACATTGAGGGCCGAGGAGATGTATTTCCGGATGGACCCGCTGGGAAAGTTGAATCCGCTCATGGCCACCAGAGTCTCCAGGCGCATCAAAGCGTCCCGGGGAGAGTTGGCGTGTATCGTGGAGAGCGACCCGTCGTGGCCGGTATTCATAGCCTGGAGCATATCCAGGACCTCCGCTCCCCGAACCTCCCCCAGGATGATCCGGTCCGGACGCATACGCAGGCTATTCTTGACCAGGTCGCGGGCGACCACCTCTCCCTTGCCTTCGATGTTGGGCGGCCTGGATTCCAGCCGGACCACGTGTTCCTGTTTCAATTGCAGTTCCGCCGAATCCTCTATGGTGACAATGCGTTCATTTCCCGGGATAAACCGGGAGAGGACATTCAACAGTGTGGTCTTTCCTGTGCCGGTACCGCCGGAGATCAGGACGTTCAACCGGGACTTTACAATCCCCTTTAGAAGTTCCCCGATCTCCGGGGTCAGGGTTTTTAAGGTAAGAAGATCCTCCATCTCCAGGGGATCCACGGCGAACCGGCGGATGGAAAGCATGCAGCCGTCGATGGCCAGGGGCGGAATGATGGCATTCACCCGGGAGCCGTCGGGCAGCCTGGCATCAACCATGGGGGTGGATTCATCGACTCTCCTTCCGACCGCTGAGACGATCTTGTCGATGATCCGCCGCAGGTGGGTATCATCCTTGAACCGCGCTTCGGTCCGCTCCAGCTTCCCGAACCTTTCCAAATAGATCTGTTTATAGGTGTTGACCAGAATGTCCGAGACCGTGGGATCCTGCATGAAAGGTTCCAATGGCCCCAACCCTAAAACCTCATCCTGGATCTCCCGGAAGAACTTCTCCCGCTCGGCGGCATTCAAAGGGAACCCGTTGTCTTCCAGGAGCATCTTCTCCACCATCTTCCGGATCTCCTGCTTCAGACGGGCTTCATCCATCGTATTGATGAGGGAAAGGTCAATGAGATCCAGCAGGCGGTTGTGAATCCGGGTCTTCAGTTCATGGTATTCGTTGGCCACAACCATCTGGGGGCCTTTCCCATTTGTGCGCACCCGGGGGAGGGGCGCCTCCTCTTTCTTCATGACCCCGTTTTGGGCCGATTGAAAAGTGAATAAAGCCATTTTCACCTATCCCTTTCTTTACCTGGCAATCTTACTCCAAAATCCTGTTTTTTCTTTTTCCGGCCTGCCCCTTTGGAGCAGGGATACGGCGAGGTCACGGATTCCCTTCTGGATTTCCGAATGGCCATCCACCTGGGAAAGAATTTTCCCCTGGTTAATAGCCGCCATGGTGGTGTGGAAGTCGTTGGGAATCTGCCTGAAGATCTCGTGGTTGATGGACTGCTCCGCTTCTTTGAGAGAAATCATGGAATTTTTCTGGTAGCGGTTGACAATGATTTTGACCTTTTCCTTGGCCGGGAACCCCATTCTCTGGAAGGTCCAAAGGAGCCTCTTGATGTTGGTCAGGCAGGGCAGGTTCAGGATGGCGACCAGCATGACCTGATCGGCCATCTGCAGAATCTTCAGCGAGAGGTCGTCGATGGATTGCCCGCCGTCGATCACCGTGAAATCGAAGGTCTCCTGCATAACTCCCAGGAGTTTTCTAATAATTTCCGGGGTGGCTTGAACTTCTCCGTCCAGCCCGGCGGGGGAAGGAAGAACGGAAACTCGGGATGGATGCTTGAAAAGGATGCTTTTGAGAAAGGTGGAATCCACCCGGGAAGCGTTCTTGACCAATTCCGCCCAGTCAAAGGAGGATTTGATATCCAGAAAGATGGGGATCTCTCCGAAGGCCAGGTTCATATCCACCAGGGCCACGGACTGGGACGGGTCCAACTGGGCGAGGCTGGCCGCAAGATTCACGGCAAGAGTGGTAACCCCCACCCCTCCCTTGCTGCCCATCAGATGAATGATCTTGCCCCTCTTTTTCTTCTCCGTTTTCGAGGGGATTTCCATCCGTCCCTCCTTGAATTTCAGGAGGGCGTTCCGCACCTCTTCCCCTTTTATCGGCTGGGAAAAGAATTCCTTGGCCCCGGCTCTCAGCGCCTCGATCAAAACGTTCGGTTCCAGGCGGGGGGAGGTCAGGAAAATGGCCTTTGCCGCCCCGGTGGACTGGAGAGAGCGGATGAGCTGAAACTCCTGTTTCAGGTCCTCCCCGATTTCGAGGATCAGAAGGTCGCAAGCCTCCGAAGAATCGGAAGCCTGCAGGTGAAACCCCGCCGTGGAGGACAGGATATTCTCTATCTCCCCCCGTACTCTTGGATTGTTGATCTCCAAACGGACTGAAATCATCTCACCAGACATGAATAATTCCTCTCAAGCAACCAGGCGTAATTTGATTTCTTTGGCAATCTTCTTAAAGATGGCTTCAAGCTCGGAAGAGGTCGGCGTGTAGTATTCGTAAGTGGGCCCGCTGGCGATTTGCCCGAGAACAGAGGTATCCACGTCTCCAAGCCCGATGGTATAAATCTTGATGTATTTATTCTTCAACTCCTGCGCATGAGCGATGGCCATATTCTTGGCAGTGTTACAGATATAAGGCTCTAATACGGATTCGGGAATACTGCACTGATTGGGATTGTATCTGCTGGGTAAAGGGTATCTGGGATCTTCAAATACATACCATTTTGTATTCGAATATCTATTATTGTGGTTATCTCTACAATTCGTTAAAGGATTCGTTGGAGTAGGGGTTCCGCTTGTTCTATATCCATCTCCCGTTGGAGTTGGGGTCAGGGTGGAGGTGGAATAGAAATTTTCTGAATTTGTATATCCCATGGAATCATACACGGTGTCGCAGTGCTGGCCGGTGCCCATCACTACGGCATCATAAACTGTACCGTTACGTCTGAACGTTCCTCTGAAGGCAGTAGGATGTCCGTCGGTAAAGAAAATCAGGTACTGCTGAACGCGCCGATCTCCGGGAACACCGGTCTGATCGGTAAAACCCTGCGGGCCGTCGGCCTGGTCCAGGGCATCCTCCGCATTGGTGGCGCCCGTGGCGGTCATGGCATTGATCCTCGCCGTCATGTTGTTAACATAGTTGGTCGTGAGCGGCTGATTCACGGTCACCCCGGTGGCAAAGCTGATGAGTCCCATTTTGTCCCGATCCTGGGTCTCTTCAAAAAAATCCAGAAAGCTTATGGCCGCCCTCTTGAGGTCGCGAATGGGGGTTCCATCCATGGACCCCGACCGGTCCAGGACCATCATGATTTCCACTTCGTTTTTCTGCCCTACCCCGGCGGCTTGAACCGCGATCTGATCGATTCCGAACAAGCGCGCCAGAATCGCCTGAGCGCTGACGTTGCCCGTGACCCTGACGTTTTTACTGTCTATCACCTGCGAGCCGAAGGAGATCGACCCTGCTCCCGAGGCGGGCGTTTCCACATACCCCGGGGGGAAATTTTCTCTTCCGATTTCCTGCACCAGGGTATTTACGGTAACGTAGGGGTTGGATATGTTCTTGGCCCCGGCCAGAGCGGCGGCATCCACCCCCTTGGAAAGCTCGGACCGGACCAAATACCATCTGCCCACCTCCATCCCCAGGGCGACGAAACCCACGAGCACGATCAGCAGGAGGGCAAAAATGAGCAACACCGCGCCCTTTTGGTTTGAGAGAATCTTTTCCATTTTCAGTTCCTTCTCTTTCACGCTTCGCTTTAACATGGTTCAACCTCCGTCTTGCCCCAAGGGCGGAAATTGATTAAAAAACGGATTTAGACCCGATGATGATTCCATCCCCATTCGTCAGCAGAATATTCTGGATAAAATTGGGGAGAGGAGTAATCGGGCGGTATTTGTAAAATACCTCCACCACGGTAAGGTCCGAAATATCGGAGGTTTGATTGGTGGTGTTAAACCTCAAATGATCGTACAAAGCCTGCGAAAGCCCAAAATATTGGAGATTGTCGCGGATTCCGCTGCTGACACTCAGGCCCCCGGAATTCACCTGGGATTCGATCACCGGGTTGGGGGAATTTCGGGATGCTCCTGCTTTGATTCTGGTAACGAATATTCTTCCATCGGCCTGGAGGCTCAGCGGGCTGGTGGAAGATTGAAGCGCGGCGAGGAGGGCATTTCCTACCATGATCTCGCGGCTCGCCAGGCCTCCCCCTTCACGGCTCACGTTGGTTACCACCAGCCGGGCCTGGATCAATCTGCCGAAATCGATGATCCCAAAGGCCATGACACACAGGATGGGAAGAATGAGAGCCAGCTCCAGGGCCGCTATGCCTTTTTCCTTATTTTTTGCCGTTTGATTCATGGTCAATGATCCTCCCTGCCCACGGCTTAATTCCTCCATCTCTCCTCGAACTCTTCCTTATTCAAAAAGCTCATTTCGATACGTGGCCTCTGCCCGCATTCCGGTGGTTCCGGAAGGGGAGAAGAAATTGCCGATCATAGGGGTCAGGAACTCGAAGGTGTACTGGCTTCTCACCCGCATGTAGTCGCCGGGCGCCCCCGCGTTTAATTGCCCTTCCCAACCCTGTGGGTCGCTGAAATTGCTTTGTACCGGGTAGATGTTGATGCTTAGTCTTGATAGATCCAGGGCGCTGTCGGCATTGTCCCGAATGGTCCAGACAATGGAGGCTTCCCGGCTCAGGGCATTTCCGGTTCCGGGATCGATAAGGGTTCTGCCGACCAGAGCCAGGCGAGTCCCCTCCCGGGTGGCGAACTGCAGAGTATGCTGAGCGAAGAAGTACCTGCCAAAGTCGATAATCCCCAGGATGAGCATGAAAAACAGGGGCAATATCAGGGCGAACTCCACCACATAAGTACCCCTCTCATTCCCAACCCGTCCCCTCATCTTCTTCATGGACTTTCGACCTCCTCGATAAGGCGTCGCTACTTCCATGGCTACTGTTTTATAAGCCTCCCTCACTTGCCCAAGGAACCCACACTGATCATATAGCTGGGCGGCGCCGGGGGTTTTTCAAATTCTTTCTGGTATCTGTCCATGGTGGCCTTCGCCGCCCCGCCGTCGAAGCCGGTAACCGGCTCCAGGTTTTTCGATGCCTCCGGG
>JAPLIW010000224.1 GCA_026388915.1 Deltaproteobacteria bacterium | reverse complement strand
CCTTCCAGAAGGGATTGGGAGCGGTTCACTCCCTGGCCCATCAACTCTCGACGGAGGCGGGCGTTCATCACGGAGTGGCCAACGCGGTCATGCTCCCCCATGTGATGCGGTTCAACATCCCCCACGCCCGGGAAGAGCTGGTCCAGGTCGCCCGCGCCCTGGGAGAAAAAGTCGAATACCTCACAGGCGCTCAGGCCGCAGATCAGGCCTGCGTGGGCGTCGCCCGTCTTTCTTCGTACATCGGGTTGCCCACCCGCCAGCGGGATGTGGGGGTGAAAGAAAAACAGATCCCGGCCATGGCGGAAAAAGCCATGGGAGACTGGTGCCATCCCTTCAACCCCCGTCCCTGTACGAAGGACGACATGGCGGCCCTTTACCGGGCAGCATTCTGACGGGGACGAAATATTCTTCCTGGTGGCTATAATTCCCTGTACTACAAAATGGCCAAGGCTATTTTGTAGTGCGGGAAATTTCAGCCGGGGTCCGAAGGCGGGGCTTTTCCTGCATACCATGGACTTTGGGACCCCCCTTCAAAATCCAAAATAGACGACTTCACTTACTGCTCAGCCAAGGGTTGCCTTATGCATTGCCTATTGCCGGTGAAATAGTCCATTCCGATCCAATAAATGAAAAAATAATGAAACTTATTCTACCGCCTGAAAATAGAGCAGATAGCAAAAAACAAAACTCTTTACATTGCCTCGACCACAATCTATAGGAACCCAAAAAAAGAAAAGCCAGGATTAGGAGTCCTGGCTTTTCAATGGGTGTCAAGGATTGTGAGATTAAGTGAGAGAACCTACTTTTTTAATTGGAAGGAAGTCAATTCCCAATCGAAAACTTCCTTTTGTCCCTTCATCCAATCTTTATCATATTGACATTTCACAAAATATTTTGCATCTGGGGAATACCAATACAGGTGTTTGATGTCTTCAATTTTTGTCATTGGGCCTGTGCCTCCTCGTGTATATTCCAACCTAAGAGCCTTAAATTTTCCCGCTCGAACCTCTGTATCTTCCCACCCCAAGACCCTGTAATTCTCGGAATAATCAGCCCAGACCTCCTGCATTGCTCCTCTTACTCTTGCCGAATATGCGTACTTCCACTGTTTTCCACTACTAAGAGGAAAATCTAAAATCTTGCTTAATCCCATTGTGTATTTCTTGCGTTTGTCTCCTTCTACAACATTAATCCTGCTCCGAGTGGATTTTTCGAATAATACTCTGTTATAGCCCTGACTCTCGAATAAACATGTCCCATCTGAAAATTTCAGAATATAGCCACTCTGGTCCGCCTTGACGACTTCGATACTTCCATCGCCAGTGAAGGTCCATTTATCCCCCACATTCCAGACCGGTGCTTCTACCTTTTCCTGCGCAAATACCATGGCAGGAAGAACTAGAATCAACCATCCTAAATAGACCATCTTCTTCATTTCATGACCCTCCTTTCCGGGTAATGGGTGAAAAAGAAAAGGCCCCACGGGGCCACAAGAACCTCCCTGAAGCCTCCGCATGGGCAATTTCTGGAGAATCCATTTCATAGACCCTCCAGAATTCCATTTCCTGATCTCATGTCTTAAGCTCAAGGACCCACTCGCAAACCGAATCACCTAGGGGCTTGGCTTTAACAAAGGTTGAAGTCAGTTTTGGATTTATTGCTTTGGCAAAGCCCTCCCAATAGTAACGGGACTTGGCTGAGCATATATCGTCAGTAATTTTTTTGGCTTGCACATTATTCCAAAATGCACAATTGGTGCATTTCACCCTTGCTTTTTCAGCTGTGGCTTCTTCAATTTCAAATTTTGTTTTCGGTCCGTACCAAACAGTGATTACGGCCGGAATGATTAGGGCTGCTGATTTGGCGTCGTTGCCAGTAAAACCAAGGCGATCTGCAAGCTTCTTACTCCCAACCCCCATTGCGGAGTATTGTGCCTTCGCATACTCCACCGATTTCTCCCGTCCTTCTTTATCTAAAAGTCTCTTAGAAAAGTCGACTTGCCAACTCACTAATCCGCCAGCAGCCAAATCCCAACGGGCTTCCATCGGAACTTTTTCCAAATAGCTTTCGATAGATTGCCCCATGGCCTCGTTCGGATGGATCAAAAAAGAACCAAGGGCATACCCGCCTGCCCCAACAGCCAAACCTTTCAGAAATCCCCTCCGGCTCGGAAAGCAAACTCTGGTATCCATGGACACCCTCCTTTCCTTTTCATACATAATTTTTTAACGAATGAAAGTATTTCCTGTTTTTCAGGCACAAGGTAGAAAAAGGCCCCAAAGGGAAAATCTGAATCCCCTTGGAGCCTTCATATTGGCATTTTCCAGATCCTTCTTTCCATAATCCGCCCTAATGGGATAGAGTCCAGTCCCAATTGTGACCAGCAGGAAAAGCGGGGAAATGAATTACTCGAAAATTTTTAAGCCCATGAAACTATTTAATAAACTATTTTCTCGAGATGTCCTTCAACTAATAATAAAGTCTTCTATGACGATAACTCACCGATCGTTGAAAAAATTCTATTGTCATTATTACCTTTCTGATATAATCCTCACGGTGTAAACCGTCCGGAACCGTGAGATTATTTTAGGACCATCCCTAGCCTTCGAAAAAATCTTGGGTTACAGCCGGGGCCGTGGGGATAAAAATGGTTGAAAGTTTGAGACCTTCCATCCAGATTGACCTGAATGAATTCAAGCTCCATCTTTATCTCAAGGGCAGAACTCAATTAACCCTTCATTTCAACTCACCTTCTCGAAGATTTTATCTCTCCGTGATCGCCCTGGCCGTCCATGAAATGAAAAGATCGGGGAAAATCAAGTCCATCCCTCTCCAGGAACACCTTGACCTGCTCGTCCTGTTGAACGAAACCATCGGGGGTGCGGCCGGATCATCCGACAAGGAGAACCTGCTGCCGCGAATTTACAAGAAGTGGAAGGACGCCCTTCCGAACCTGGAAGAGGCCCCGCTTTTCAAGGTGCTTGGAAGGAAAAAGGAAGAGGGCGATGGGGCCATCGGAAAAATCTACGCATTTACTGATGTGGAAAAGGATGGGTGGGCGAATCTTTTTGAGTACCTGGGAAGCGAAGAGAATGTGAGGCTGAAGTTCGCCATTGATAAGTTAGGGGTAGGTTTGAATGAAACTTCGATTATCTTCGGGGATTCTCGAAACGGTGAGGCGTGGGATCAATTCATTGGCAGCCTGGAAAAGGGTAGAAAAGAGGAATCTGAGCCGGTGAAAGAAGCTGTTGTCTCCGAACCACCTGTAGTTCCCTCCTCTCCGCAAGAAAAACGGAAAATCTCCTGGTTTTCCAGGTATCGCTGGGTCATGCTTGCGGTCGTGATTGGGATCATGGCGGGGGCGATTTGGAAAATATATTTGAGCCCTGCCCCGATTCCGGTTGCATCCGTTGACCGAATGAAGTACCCCCTGCCGGATAATCCATCGATTGCCGTGCTCCCGTTTGTTAACATAAGCGGGGACCCAAAACAGGAATTCTTCTGCGACGGGATCACGGAGGAGATCATCACCGCGCTCTCCAGGGTCCCCG
>JAPLIW010000710.1 GCA_026388915.1 Deltaproteobacteria bacterium | reverse complement strand
GGAAATGAATGCTGCCTTTGGGCGTCTCCTGCTTATATCTTCTTAGAAAGATAGCAAATATTTCGAGGGCGTGTCAACCACTTTTAAAAGAGCGTCATGCCAAGGGCATGACTTGAGGAGCGGGGGCAAAGCCCCCTTGAGGAGCGTCACGCCTTCGGCATGACTTGAGGAGCGGCCCTTCGGGCCTCGAGGACCGCTTCGCTTAAGGCAAATGCAAAAAATGCTTTGGCCTCGAGGGCGGGTCCATTATGATATATAATACCCTTTGTTTGATTCATGAATTATTTTAAGGGAGTTAAGCCGAAAGAAAAAATCCTTTTGGCTCTTGTGCCGGGATCATGAAGGGGTACATTTTAAAGCGGCTCTTCCATTCCATTTTTGTTCTGGTGGGCATCTCGCTGGTGGTTTTTATCATCCTCCATTTAACCGGAGACCCCGCAGCCCTGCTGATGCCCATGGATGCCACTCCTGAACAGGTGGCCCAGTTCCGCCAGGAAATGGGCTTCAACGATCCGATTATTGTGCAGTACTGGCGCTTCTTCAAAGGAACCCTCAGGGGAGATTTCGGCCAGTCTTTCCGCCACAACCAGCCCGCCCTGGAGTTGGTCATGGAGCGCATGCCGGCCACCATCCAGCTGACGCTCGCCGCCATGGTCATCGCTCTCCTCGTGGCCATTCCCGTGGGGATTATTTCGGCGATCCGCCGTAATTCCATCCTGGATCACATCGGAATGACCGGGGCCCTATTAGGTCAATCCACCCCCGTATTCTGGCTGGGGATCATGCTCATCCTGATTTTCTCCGTAACCCTCCAGTGGTTCCCCTCTTCCGGCCGGGGAGAGATACAGCACCTGGTCCTTCCCGCCATTACCCTGGGGATGTTCACCATGGCCCGGACCGCCCGGATGATGCGGTCCAGCATGCTGGAGGTGCTGGGGCAGGAGTACATGAAAACGGCCAAAGCAAAAGGGTTAAACCCGTTAGCGGTAGTCCTGAAGCACGCCCTGAAGAATGCCGCGATTCCGGTGGTGACCATTGTAGGAATGGAACTGGGAACCCTCCTGGGGGGAGCGGTCATCACCGAAACCATCTTTGCCTGGCCGGGAGTGGGGCGTCTGGCGGTTCAGGCGATCTACAACCGGGATTACCCGGTCGTGCAGGCCGCCGTTTTCCTCCTGGCTTCGATCTTTGTCTTGGTGAATCTCGTCGTTGATCTTCTATATACGTATCTGGATCCAAGAGTGAAACTGGTTTGAGGTTGGGAAAGCGCCTAGCCCATAGCGAAAAAACGGAAACTGCTTATCTACAGATTACAAAACGCGGCCGAGCCGTAGCCAAAATAGTAAGCTTGGCCGAGAACAACGCGCTTTCCAGAAATCCCCCCTCGCCCCCCTTTTCTAAAGGGGGGTTGGGGGGATTTCAGAGGACCAAGGATCAAGGATAGCTTTAATGGATGTTATGGAAAGTGCCGCCAAAGGTATGGATTTCGTGACCGAGGACCGAAGGGCCATGCGCTGGCGGAAAATCCTGCGAAAACTGATTGAGAACCAGAGCGCGATTTTCGGCCTCATCATGGTTTTGGGGGTCATTTTTTGCGCGGTTTTTGCCCCGGTGATTTCCCCCCATGACCCGATCCTGCAGGATGTGGAAAAACGGCTCATCCCTCCCGTGGGGCAAGAGGGGGCGGACCCCAACTACCTCCTGGGAACCGACCACCTGGGGCGGGATATCGTCAGCCGGTTGATTTACGGGGCCCGCATTTCCATCGTGGTCAGCGTTTCCGCGGTTGCCCTGTCAGCGGTCCTGGGAACCCTCATCGGCCTCTTCTCCGGCTTCTACGGGGGAAAGGTGGACAATATTTTCATGCGCATCGCCGATGTCCAACTCGCCTTTCCTTTCATCCTCCTGGCCATCGCCATCATCGCCGTCCTCGGCCCTGACCTGCAAAACATCATCATCACCATGGCAATCACCGGGTGGGTGATTTATGCCCGAGTCGTCCGCGCGGAGGTTCTGTCCCTCCGGGAAAAAGAGTTCATCACCTCGGTGAAAGCCCTGGGCGGGTCCAACGGCCGGATCATTTTCAGACACCTTTTTCCCAATGTGGTTCCACCAATCATCGTAATCGTCAGCCTGGAGATGGCCCGGATGATCATCATGGAGGCGGCGCTCAGCTTCCTCGGCCTAGGGATCCAGCCGCCGACGCCAACCTGGGGGGGGATGCTGGCCGACGGGCGGGTTTACCTGGCCACTTCCTGGTGGCTGGCCACCTTTCCGGGGCTCGTGATCATGCTGGTTGTGTTGGGGATCAATCTTTTGGGGAACTGGCTCCGGGATATGCTGGATCCGCGGCTGACGCAACTGTAAAAACCGTGAAGGGTGAGTAGTGAGGGGTGAGTTGGAAAGAAAGGTTTTTAGCAGGGGTAAATAAAATAGAGAAGGAGGATGGGTTTATGAGAAAAGGGTTATTGTTGATTTTTATCCTGATGTTCGTCGCGCTGGCCTTTGGCCCGGCCTATGCGGCCCGGGACAAGGACACCCTGGTGATTGCCCAGGGGGTCGATCCCACGACCATGGATCCTCAAAACCACATGGAAACTCCAGCCTGGAATGTTCACCTGCAGATGTTTGACACCCTGCTTCAGAGAGACTCCGAGATCAAAATCAAGCCTCTTTTGGCGCATTCGTACAAGGTTGTGAATGACCTCACTTGGGAGTTCAAACTGCGGAAGGGAGTCAAGTTTCATAATGGGGAAGATTTCAACGCAGCAGCGGTCAAGTTTGTCCTAGAACGCATGGCGGACCCCAAGCTCAAACTCCGGCAGACGGTTTTCCAGGGGATCATCGACCGGGTGGATGTGGTGGATGATTACACCGTGCGAATCGTAACCAAGGCGCCTTATCCAGTTATGGATGCCATGTTGTGCATCTACGGCCAGGTGATTCCCCCAAAATATTTCCAGGAGAAAGGGCCGGCTCACTTCGGTCTGAACCCAATCGGGACGGGGCCTTACAAGTTCGTCCGCTGGGTGAAGGATGATCATATCCTCCTCGAAGCAAACCCGAACTACTGGCGCGGCGCACCGAAAATCAAGAAGCTCATGTTCCGTCCCATCCCCGAGGCCACCACCCGCGTAGCTGCCCTGCAGACCCAGGAAGCAGACATCACCGTCAACATCCCCCCTCACCTCATGAAATTGATGGACTGGAAGGGTCGCTCCTTTGTCTCCAAGGCCCCCAGCGTGCGGGTCATCTTCATGGCCTTTGACACCACCAAGCCAGGACCCCAGGCCGACAAGAAGGTGCGGCAGGCCATCGCTATGGGCATCGACATGAAGACCAACATCAAGAAGGTTTTGGAAGGAAACGGCGTCCTCCTGGGCTCCCCCCTCACCGACAAGCATTTTGGATACGATCCATCAGTAAAACCATACGATTACAACCCGGAGAAGGCCAAGAAGCTGCTGGCCGAGGCCGGGTATGCCAAAGGGTTTGATTTCACGATCAATTCCCCTGCTGGGCGATACTTGAACGACAAGGAAATGGCCGAGGCGGTCGCCGGAGACCTGCGGAAGATCGGCATCAATGCCACGGTGAAGACTCATGAATGGGGTACTTACATGAACCGGATGTACAGCCACAATAAT